>JAZQNJ010000092.1:0-5027 GCA_045627285.1 Treponema sp.
ATGCTGTAATCGTCGGAAACTGCGGCTGCGGACTTTGTACCACAAAAGAAACAGGGGATTCAATTGCCGCTGAATACATTGGAATTCCGTCCGTAACTGTTGCCGGACCTACATTTGTTGCTCAGGTTCATTCTACAGGCGTAAATCGTGGAGTTCCGGTTCTCCGTACAGCTGAATATCCGGGAGCATTCTCTTCTGACAGCCGGGAAACATTGCAGAAAAATGCACGGGAAGTTTTGTGGCCTCAGATTAAAGAAGCCCTTACAAAGCCAATCACTCAGAAAGAAATTGCAGAATACGCTCCTGAAGGAAAACGTCCTTATGACGAAATCATTTATTATGGAAGTTTTGAAGAAATTCAGGAATATTTTAAGATCAATAACTGGACTGACGGACTACCTGTAGTTCCTCCAACTGACGAAAAAATTGCTGAATATCTTAAATTTACTCCTTACAAAGCTTCTGAAGTCCTGGGAACCATTGCCGTAGGTTACAGAGAATGTTCAGTCTACACTGTAGCCGCTAATGCTGTCATGGCCGGAGTTTCTGCAGAATTTATGCCGGTGTGCATTGCTTTTGTTCAGGGAATGAACAACGGGGAGTGGAGAAAACCTCTTTCAAGCACTCATGGCTGGACTCCTTACGCCTGGCTCAACGGTCCTCTTGCCCGCCAGCTTGGCATCGACTGTCAGCAGGGAATGATAAGTGAAGCAAACAATAAGGCTCTTGGCCGTTTTATCGAACTTGCCATGATGAACTTAGGGGGCTATTACGTAAAAGAAAACCGCATGGGAAGTTTCGGCTACCTTACACCTTTTACTTTCAGTGAGGACGATAAAGCCTGTGTTCAGATGGGCTGGAAACCTTATCACGTTCAGCAGGGATTTGACCTTAACGCAAACACAATTACAAACGGTTCCTGCCTTGCCTGGGGAAACAATGTAACACCGGCCACAGACGACGCAGAAAAAATCAAGGATATTCTGGCTTTTGACATTACAGAAAAACAGCAGAATGGTCTTGGAAATACAAAACCGCAGGTTTACAGAACTGTGTTCATTACAGAATACGTGGCAAAGGACCTGACTCGAAAATACAAGTCAAAGGAACAGCTGGAAGATGCTCTTATCGAAGTTGCCCGCCGCCCACTTGCTTTACGAACTTATGCTCATTACTGGGCAAATACAGGCAGCAAACAGTATAACAGACGCACTTTTGACGAACATTATGAAATGTTAAAAAATGACAGCGCCGAGCAGGTTTTACAGACAGAAGTTCCGGAGTGGTATAAGGGGCTTATTAATGCCGATAAAATTGACACCATTGCCTGCATGAACAAAGGAGAAACAGCTTTTCTTGTAACAGGGGATTCCAGCCGCAATAAAATTCAGACAATGCCTGGCGGTGGGTATGTTACAACTGAAATTCGTCTCCCGGACAACTGGAACGAGCTTGTGGCACCTTTGGGCTATGAACCTATTGAAAATTTCTATCTTGATGGTAAATTTGATATAGAAGGAAAAAGCAGTGTGGATTCCGGAAAAAGGCCTTCAAAGCCAACTCGCCCACAGCGACCGCAGAAACCTTTAAAAAAATAGAGGAGGGGCGTCTGCCCCTGCGCTCCAAAGGCTGACGCCTTTTACGCTACCCCCTCTCCTAGGGCTCTGCCCTAAAACCCGATTTTTACTGGAGGATTATAAATGAAAAAGCTTTTAACTTTTTTTGCTGCTCTTGCACTTTTTATTTCTGCCGCTTTTGGCCAGAGTCTTGAATTTAATGCAAAAACAATCGACAACAAAAACGTGACTCAGGCAGTTTTTCAGGATGCAGATCTTACAATGGTGAACATCTGGGGAACTTTCTGTCCTCCATGTATCAACGAAATGCCTGATCTTGGAAAGCTTAATTCCTCTTATAAAAAAGGGCAGTTCCAGGTTGTGGGTATTGTTATTGATGCCGTAAACCGAAAAGGAATTGCTGTTCCAAAAACAGTTGAAGCTGCTAAAAAAATAGTACAGACAACAAAAGCTGATTATCTCCATATTGTGCCGGATGAAAAGCTGCTTTCAGGAGTGCTGAGTGCAGTAACAGTTGTTCCAACAACTTTCTTTGTTAACAAAAAGGGTGAGATTACAGGCTATGCTTACACAGGCAGCCGTTCCTTTGAAGACTGGAAAAAAATCGTTGATGAGCTTTTGGCCAATGAAAAATCAAACTAAAAAAAATATAATTTCTGCCGCTTTTTTGTGTGCTGGGATTCTTATGATTATTCTTGGAATCTTTCGGGAAGAAGCTGAATGCGTAATTGAAAAGGCCACAAGAATCTGTATGGAGTGTATCGGAATTGGCTGACAGTAAAATTTCAAAAATCCGCTTAATAATCCAGGCTCTTTTTGCAGCCCTCTCCAACGGATACGTAAAAGGGTTTACTCATGGCTCACTTTATCAGGGCGAATTAAAATATCTCTGCACTCCAGGGTTAAACTGTTATTCCTGTCCGGGAGCACTTGCTTCTTGTCCTATAGGCTCCCTTCAGGCAACCTTAAACAGCCGGGAATATTATGTGTCTCTTTATGTAGCAGGATTTCTTGTAGTTTTTGGAACACTTCTTGGCCGTTTTGTCTGCGGATTTTTATGTCCTTTTGGTCTTGTTCAGGACCTTCTTTTTAAGATTCCTTTTGTAAAAAAAATCCGTAGTCTCCCTGGAGAAAGATTTTTGCGCTGGTTCCGCTATTTTATTCTTCTTGTATTTGTAATTCTTCTTCCCATGGTGGTGGTGGATATTACAGGTCTTGGAGAGCCCTGGTTCTGTAAATATATCTGTCCGGCCGGCACTCTTGAAGGCGGGATCCCACAGGTTCTTCTTAACGAAAACCTTCGCAGTGCCATCGGCTTTCTTTTTAAGTGGAAATTCTTTCTCCTTTCCCTTACATTGCTTTTTTCAATCGTAATTTATCGTCCTTTCTGCCGTTATATCTGTCCTTTGGGGGCTGTTTACGGGCTTTTTAACAAAGTGTCTTTTTACCGCTTTAAAATTGATGAAACAAAATGTACAAAATGCGGTGCCTGCCAGAAGGCCTGTAAATTTAACATTAAGGTATACGAAAATCCTAACTCTCCTGACTGCATCCGTTGCGGCGAATGCAAGGCTTTCTGTCCAAACAAAGCCATTTGCAGCGGATTTATGGCAAAAGAGTAAGACAGTCTGATTTTTGTAAATGCCCCAAGCTTCATATCATAATTTTTTTTGCACTGAATCTTATATTTCATTACAATACAGGTATGTTTTTATTAATGTTTACAAACGTAGCCCTGCTGCTTTTTTTTATGGTGCTGGGCCTTATTCTTACTAAAGCTGGAAAGGCAAAAGTAAATCACACAAAAACTCTTTCCGCAATTTTAGTCTATATTCTCGGGCCTGCAATGATTATCAACTCCTTTTTGCAGCTGGAGTTCAGCTGGGAAAGCTTTTGTAAAATCGGCATTTATTTTCTTGTTTCTCTGGCAGCCCAGCTTTTATTTTTTGCAATTATTTTTGTTTTTGCAGGACGCAAATATCAGGATTCAAAATACAGAATTCTTTCTGTAGGCTCCGTTCTTGGAAACGTAGGCTATCTGGGCATGCCTGTTATTGCCAGCATTTATCCTGATCAGCCTATTGTTCTTTGTTACAGTTCCATAAATGTAATGACAATGAACCTTATTGTTTTTACAGTGGGAACCTTTCTTATTACAGGCGACAAAAAATATATTTCAGTAAAAAGTGCAATTTTAAATCCTACAACATTATCTTTGCTTGTGGCCATTCCACTTTTTATGGCAAATATTCACTGTCCTGGAGCTGTTCTTAGCCCTATAGAGCTGCTTTCTAAAATGACAACTCCTTTCTGTATGTTTATTCTCGGAATGCGGCTGGCCAGCTCATCATTAACTAAGCTTTTTACCCAGGGCTTTGTTTATGCTACCTGCGCATTAAAGCTTGTGGCTTTTCCTATTCTGGCCTTTTTCTTTGTAAAGCTGCTTCCTATTGATGATAATATTCTTAAAACAACAATCGTAGTTCTGGCTATGGCTCCTTCCGGAGCAATTATTGAATCTCTGGCGGAACTTCACGAGTGTCAGCAGGAGCTGGCGGCCAGTGTAGTTCTTTTAACTACGCTGCTTTGTGTTCTTTCAATTCCTGTAATGAGTACAATCCTTATTTAGGCTCAGGACAAAGCTATGTTTGTAAGTCAGTATCATTCAATATTGTGTCCTCAGTTTCCAGAATGGCTAAATGATTACATAGCCCTGCCAATTTTGCAGCGGCTTTCTGGAGTAGGGCTTTTGTGCGGAACAGATTACACGCCACTTTACAAAAACCGTTTTTACTACAGCCGCCTGGATCACTCCATCGGTACAGCCTTAATCACCTGGAATTTTACCCGGGACAAAAAACAGACACTGGCCAGCCTTTTTCACGATGTAGCTACCTGCGCTTTTAGTCATGTAAATGATTTTCGTAAGGGCGACGCCTTAAAACAGGAAGTTACAGAAGACGCTACCTCAGATATTCTTACCTTTGATCCGGAGCTTGCCTTTCTTTTAGCCAGAGACGGAATCAATGTGTGCGAAATCCGGGATTATCACATTTATCCAGTCTGCGACAACGAGATTCCTGCCTTAAGTGCAGACCGGCTGGAGTATATGTTTCCAAGCAATATGAGCCTGGGGCCGCTGATTAAAGGCAAGGTGTGGACGCTGGAAGAAGTTAAAGCCATGTACAGTTCTATCCGGGTGTTAAAAAATGAGCAGGACCGGTCGGAGCTGGGGTTTATGGATTTAAAAATGGCAGAGCTTTATGTAGAAGGATTTATTGATTGCGGATTATTGCTGCAGACTCACGAAAATAAACTCCCGTTAAATATGCTTGGAAAAATCGTGAATATGGCCCTGGAGCAGGGCGTTTTAACAGAAGAAGAATGCATGAATCTTGGAGAAAAAATGACTATTTTAATGCTTGATGAGTATGCAGCAGAAAATTCTGA
>JAZQNJ010000093.1:0-27646 GCA_045627285.1 Treponema sp.
ACAGCTTTGGAACCGGCGGAATTGAAACTAAAATTCAGGCCGCAGAAAAAACTACTGTGTATGGAATTCCAATGCTGCTGGCAAACGGCGGTACAGAAAATATTCTGGACAAGCTCAGCACCGGTGAAGCAAAAGGAACTCTTTTTACAGCTGAATAATTTATGAATATTTTTAAGACTGTTGCAGCTAATGCAAAATCTCTGGTAAAAAGATTTCCACTTTTTTTAAGCCTTAGTTTTCTGACAGGTGTTTCAATTACCCTTTACTGGATTTTTGATCAGTTTCTTCCTAACGAAGCTGAATTTTTTGCCGCTTCACTTAACTACACCCTGGCCATGGCCACAGCCATTTCAATTCCTTTAACTCTTATTGCTGAAAGACTTTGTGCCAAGAAAAGCTGGTCTTACAAAAAAGCTTCAATAATCTGCGCCATTATTACCATTACAATTGGATTTCTGTTTTTCTTTAGCGTTCAGGACAGAAAAAATAATGAATACTTCCATTTAATATACTGGTCATTACTGTCCTGTTACTATTTTCTTGCCGGTTTTATGGTTTGTTCTGATCTTAAAGAAAAAACAGGTGCAGGAATCATTATTGCCCTTACTGCCAGCTTTGGTCTGTGGTTCTGTGTGTCTGCTTCCCTGAGCCTTATTTTTGCAGCATTCTTCAAGCTTATAATCGACAACAATGACATTCTTGAAGCTATGCTTGCTACTTCATGGACTGCCACAGTCTTTTTTGTAGCACTTCCCTTCTTTGTTTCAAATGCAACTAAAAGCAAAGATGAAATTTCAATTCCTAAGGCATACAAAATCATTTTCCTTTATGCACTTTTTCCTCTGTATGCCCTTCTTATTGCAGTTCTTTATGCATACATAATTAAATCTTTCTGTCTCTTAAAGCTTCCTTCCGGAACTTTTAATCCATTTGTTTCTAATGCAACATGTGGTTTTATAGCACTTTCACTTTTACTCAAAGTTTTTACTAACAAAGCAACTGTTCTTTTTCACAAAGCCGGTCCTTTTGTGATGATTCCTCTGGTTGTAATTCAGATTATAGCTTTCAGCATTCGCGTAAATGCTTATGGTTTTACACAGCCCCGTTATGCAAGCCTTCTGTACATTATTTTCAGTATTGCCGCAATTGTAATTCTTTTTATTTCCAGCAGACGTCCGGAAAAAAATCTGGACCGCATTTTATTTCTGGTATATACAGGAATCTGTCTTTTTGCCTGCTCCCCTGGAGTAAATCTTATTGATGTAAGTGAAGCTTCAATGCTCCGCGTAATCGAAAACATTTACAAAAAACACGACATGTACACTCCAGAAAAACTGCTTACAGAAAATGCTGCCAGTCAATTTACAGATGAAGAAAAAGTTTCTGTAACAACTGCCTTCAGCAATATCAATGTCCGCAAAGAATCTATTGCCTGGATTGTAAGAGTGCCAGAAACAGAAGACTCTGAACCAAAAATGAAAATTTCTTTTAAAGAAACCTTCGGCTTTGACAAACAGTGGAGCTACAGCAAAAACATAACTTCATTTAAAGACGGAGTAAAAATTGACGGTTCAAAAGATTTAATTGTCTGCAAAAACTACAATACTGCAGAATCTTTTTACATAAGCAGTTATGACGCTGACAGTATAAAAATTGAAAATAAAAAAAGTATTGAAACTGTTGATATAACTGAAGACCTTAAAAAAGCTTTTGCCGGCGAAGCAATGGATTATGACAGTGCTCCGACACAAACAGAAAGTCTTGAAATTGTAAAGGGAAACAGTAAAATCGTGATTACTGACGGATATGTCTATCTGCTTGAAGATGACAAACTTCGTTACAGCTTCAGCGGATGGATTCTTTCAAAATAAACTGTCAGGGCACAACCCGCAGAAACTCAGGAGAATATAGATGAAAAAAGTTGCTTTTATTGGAATGGGAAACATGGCTCAGGCTCTGGCTGTGGGCTTTATTAAATCTAAAAAAATTGCAAAGGCAGACATTTTTGCCTACGCTCCAAATCAGGAAAAGCTTTCAAAAAATGCTAAAAAAATCGGCTTTGTTCCATGCAAGTCTCTGGAAGAAGCTGTTGACGCTGCTGACACTGTTGTAATGGCATGTAAGCCTTACCAGATTGAAGAAGTTCTTGGTCAGATCAGCAAAAAACTTTCCGGCAAAGCACTGGTTTCAATTGCCCTTGGCTGGAACTTTGAAAAGTATTCAAAATTCCTTGGAAAAGACGTGCGCCTTCAGTTTGTAATGCCAAACACTCCTGCCATGGTAGCAGAAGGTGTTTTCCTTTTTGAAAAATCAAACAGCCTTAAATCTGACGAACGGGCAGAACTTATGGAGCTTTTTGCAAAAATGGGCGTTGTTGAAGAACTGGCAGACAACCTTATGGGAATCGGCGGTGCTGTAAGCGGCTGCGGACCTGCTTTTGTGGATCTTTTCCTTGAAGCATACGCGGATGCTGCCGTTAAATACGGAATTCCTCGTGCCACAGCCTACAAGCTTGTGAGCCAGACTGTTCTTGGCAGCGCAAAGCTTCAGCTTGCTACAGGCGAACATCCTGCAGTGCTTAAGGACAATGTGTGCAGTCCGGCAGGTTCTACAATCCGCGGTGTTACAGCCCTGGAAGAAAACGGACTGCGCAATGCATGCATTAAGTCAATTGATGCAATTATGAATAAATAGAGGACATTTCTGTGTTAAAAAAACTGCTCCCGCGGGGAACCTGGAGTCCTGCACCGATGAGCTTTTAGGGTAGAATTCCTAGGGATGAACGCTCAAAATGTGCATGCCTCCAGAACCCCCGCTCCGCAGTTTTTTTACCTCTATTTTCTATTTTTTACTCTTCATCACTCCCCTATCCTCTTCATCCCTTTCATCCTTTTCATCTGCGTTTAATCAGAAAACTTCTCCATCAATGACACAGAGCCGTAAATTCACTATAATAGACTCAAAATTTACCACACAATATCGAGGTTTTTATGGCATTGACTAGTGTTTCGCCAGTAGACGGACGTTACGAAGGAAAAACAAAGTGCTTGCAGGGTTATTTCAGCGAAATGGCTCTCATGAAATATCGCATTTACACAGAAATCAACTATCTTATTAAGCTTCTTGAAACTCCAATGCTCAAGGAACGGGTAAAGGTTACTGTTGATGCTGCAAAGCTCCGTTCTATCATTGATATTACTGAAGAAGATGCTGCAATCATCAAGGCAATTGAAACTAAAGGTTATGATGGAATTCCTGCCACAAACCATGACGTAAAAGCCATTGAATACTTTATTAAAAAGAAGCTCACTGCAATGGGAATGGAAGACATTCTTGAATACGTTCACTTTGCACTTACTTCTGAAGACATTAACAACATCAGCTATGGTCTTATGATCCGCGACGCTGTAAACAATGAAGTTCTTCCACAGATTCTGGACATTTACGGTAAGCTCTACAAACTGGCAGTTGAACACAAGGATCTTTCAATGCTCGCCCGCACACACGGACAGCCTGCAACTCCAACAACTTTCGGTAAAGAAATCCTCGTATTTGTAAACCGCATCAGAGAAGAACTTGTTCAGCTTGGAAACATCGACATTCTTCTTAAGCTTAACGGTGCAACAGGCGGATTCAACGCTCACAACTTTGTATTCCCTGAATTTGACTGGATTAACTTCAGCCACGAGCTTATTAACTCTTTCAATGCTGAAATCACTCCTCTTGATAACGAATACATGCACACAAAACCTCTCAAGGTTCGCTTTAACCCTATTACAGCTCAGATTGAACCACACGATTCTTACCTCCGCGTATTTGTCGGCGTAAAGAGAATTAACAACGTTCTCATTGACTTTGCAATGGATACATGGCGCTACATTTCTGACGGATGGATCAAGCAGCGTGCAATTGCAGGGGAAATCGGTTCTTCTGCAATGCCACACAAAGTAAACCCGATTGACTTTGAAAATGCTGAAGGAAACTTTGGTATGGCAAATGCAATGTTCGAATTCTTTGTTCGCAAGCTTTGTATCAGCCGTCTCCATCGCGACCTTACAGACTCAACAGTTGAACGCAACATGGGCGTAGCTTTTGCACACTCAATGATCGGTTGCGCAAGCCTTCAGAAGGGGCTTGGCAAAATCGAAGTTAATGCTGCAAAAATTACAGAAGCCCTTGAAACAACACCAGAAGTTCTTGCAGAAGCATATCAGAACCTTCTGCGCATGAGCGGTGTAGACAAGCCTTACGAACGCCTTAAGGAAATTACCCGCGGCAAAAAAGTAAGCATCGAAGACTTCCACAACCTGGCAAAAAATCTGGATGTAAATGACGAAGTTAAAAACAGACTTCTCGCTGCAACTCCACTTACATACACAGGTTTAAGCGGAAAAATCGTTGATATGTTTGAACCGAAGGTTAATTAGTAATTAATAATTAGTAGTTAATAATTAATAATGGCACGGCACATCGCTCACTGCGTTCGCCCGTGCCTTTTTTTTGTTGCCACACGGATTCGAAATTACTACGTAATTTCCGTTTTGATTGTAAAAACTTAGGAAAGTGCATTATAATTTAAATATCTGCCTGTAATTCAGGCGAGGAGAATTTTTAAATGAAAAAACTTATTTCAATTATGGCTGCAGCTTTTGTAGCGTTGAGCGGTCTTATGATGACTGGTTGTACAGAAGAAGATGCTGCTGTTCTTACTGGACCAAATAACAAATGGTGTGAAACTCAGATTGATTATGATAAAGATGGAACACCAGATCTTTTTGTTGATGTAATTTATTGTACAACTCAAGTAACTGGTAATTCTTCAACAAGTAATCAGTTGAAAAATGGTCTCGTAATTGAACCAGGTATTACTGTTGTTGCTTATGCAAAAGTAGCTCTTGCTTCTACAGGTTTAAGTGCAAATCAGTACGTAATGAAGAATTATTCAGATAATGATAATATCGAAGAACTTGGATCGATTGCTGGAAAGGCAAAATTCTCAGCTATTTACTGGGGAAAAGCTGATTTTAGAAAAAATGAAAATCAGATTGAGCTCGTTGAAGGAACTAAATATTATGCTCCAACACCTCTTACAAATGGTGGTGGATATTCAACACCATCAGAAATTACATTTGACTGGAAAAAGCTTCTTGGAGAATATCTCCTCAGATAGTTTAATTCATCTGATATAAATCATAAAAAAAGCCCGCTGAAGTTCAGCGGGCTTTTTTTGCGTTAGGGATCACAACGGAAGTGGTACCCCGCGGGTCAAGGCTTTAAGCGAAGCGTGCCTTGACGCGTTAGGGATGCTTGCGTGGCTATTCGCCACGCTGCGAGTATTTCTTTGCTCGCTCGGCTCGCATTTTTGCTATCGCAAAAAACAGAAATACTCGTTTATTTAACTGTGCGCAGAATGCGCACGTCCCTAACTGCGTTAGGGATAGGAGTGGCGGCGTCAGCCGTTGCCGGAGGCAATGGAGGCGAAGCCGTAACCACGGATAGCCCGACCCGCTCAAGCGGGGAACGCCCTATTTTCTGTATTCTAGATATGCCATAAGGAAAGGACCAACGCCCTTGGCCTCATTTGAAACGATTTTTTCTGCCATATAGCTTACAGGTGTTCCGTCTTTTGTTGTTTCAGTTTTTAAGCCGGCCTGTGAACAAATATCCTTTAATTCTTTTGTCTCGGAATCGTATTTGTTTGTATATAGGCTTTCAAAAATTTCAACACCCTTCTGCCCGTATGATCTGTCGAAACATCCCATTCTGGCCCCTTTTAAGAGTGCATAAGCTATCATGGCAGAACCTGAAGTCTCTGTGTAGTTTGGAATAATTGCTACGCCGTTTTCATTGACAGGTGTTATATCGTTCAAAGCTCCCTCAAGATATTTCTGTGGAACTACGTAAGTCTGCTTTCCACCGTCAACAATCTGATAGAACAGTTTTTCTTCGCCGTCTTGAAATTTTAAAAGTGCATCGAGGGCTTCTTTAAGGTATTTCTGTACCTTTTTTCTTCCAGGATGCTTCTGCGGATAATATTCAAGTGCATCTGTCATAGCCACGACATACCAGCCGATGGAACGAAGCCAGAAAGTACTGCTGTTTCCAGTTACCGGATCTGCCCAGGTTGCAGGAATTGTACCATTCACAAAAACCTGAGTGTCCTGACCGTGATACAGAAGCCCTGTATTTTTGTCTGTCATATTGTCATGAATATACTTGAACTGTGCTGTAATCTGATCAAAAACAGACATATCGTTTTTGTAAAGACCATACCTTGCGAGAAATGGAACATACATATAAGTTCCGTCCAGCCATATCTGACAGTAATAACTGTTTTTGTGACTGTAGTTTACTCCTGTTGGTTTTCCCCGCTTGTCACCTCTGGAATAGGTACGTGGCATTGAGTTCAGCTCTTTATATGTAAACTCAATTGGATTTATATATCTCTTGTCGCCGGTATATTCCAGAAGATCAAAAAGAATGCGGCTTTCACATACAGTATCAAGCTGTCCTTTTGTATAGGCATTGTGATTTGTCTTTTCCTGAGGCTTGTAAAAATCACCGTCCTTATCCAGATAAAAATCGGTAAAATTTTTTACAAAGCCCATGTATTCGTCTTTTTTACTTTCATCAGAAAGTGCCAGCTGAACGAAGGAATTCAGAATTACACCGTCGATGTAATTCCATTTGTCTTTATAAAATTCTGAGTTCCAGCAGGGAATGTATGATGGTGTGTCCTTCATCAGATGAACAACATACTGATCCAATTCCTGTTCAATCTTTTTTCTGTCAACAGTTGATACATAAGGCTGGCTTAATTTTGAAGTATGACCGCATGATAAAAAGATTAATGATGCTGCAGTCATAATAAAAACATTTTTAATTAATCTTTTCATGCTCTATTTCTCCGCGATTACTTCTACTTCGCACAAAGCTCCTTTTGGGAGAGCCGCAACTTCGACACAGCTTCTTGCGGGCTTTGTAACAAAATACTTTCCGTACACTTCATTAAACTTGCTGAAGTCTTCCATGTTTTTAAGATAACAGGTTGTCTTTACAACTTTATCAAGTGAAGATCCGGAAGCCTCAAGAACAGCCTTAAGGTTTTTGCACACCTGCTCTGCCTGTTCTCCAATATCTCCTGTAATAAGACTTCCTGTAACAGGTTCAATTGGAATCTGTCCGGAAGTAAAGATCAATCCTCCGCTGACAATGGCCTGGGAATAAGGCCCGATTGCCAGAGGTGCGTTGTCTGTATGAATAATGTTCATTTTTTACTCCAGGCTACGCCCCAGGGGATTTTTGAAGCCACTGAAAAAGTCCAAAAATGTCATTATCGGGCTTAACCCGATAACCTATCTCTTTGTAATACAATAATTTACAAAACGTGATTTCCGTGCTTAAGCAGGAAATCGAGTGTGCTCAAGCACGGGAATGACACCTTCTTCAGTAGCCATTGAATTTTTGGGGCGGCCAATATTTATTCTGATTCTGGGATTCCTGCACTTGCCGGAAGCTGTGCTTTTGATTCTGCAGCAGTGAGTTTTACAGAACTCCAGTCATAAGGTGGTGTGAATCTTGCATTATCACTTGTACTTGCACCTGTACAGTCTTTTACTGTCCATGTTCCTTCACCAAGACCTGAGCTTGAGTTCCAGCAGCCTACAGTTCTGTCAGAACGAAGGTTTTCAAAGTAACAGTTATCTACATAAACCTGAGATTCTGCACGAACTTCAATACCTGTTGATTCTCCTGCAATACCGTTGTAGTAGCTTGAGAAGATGTGGGCACGTCCAAAGCGGAACAGTGGCTGGCGGGCATGAATGTTCTTGAAGTAGTTTCTGTAGAATGTCATGCGGACCTGACTTCCCTGTGGCTGAGTTTCTGCCTTGTCGTTTGAACCGCCGCAGAGACAAGCCTTCCAGTGGTCACGGAAGATACAGTTAGAAACAGAAACAAAGCGGCTTGTTTCAGAAATATCAAGAAGTCCGTCGTAGAAGTCTTTCTTCCATTTTGTTTCTTCATCAGTATTTTCACCTTCAAGGTCTACGATAAATTTGTGATCCTTAAAGCTGATCAGATTGCCGTTTACGTCTTTTGGTTCAAGGCTTGAGCTGAATTCACAGTGGTCGATCCAGATGTGCTGTCCACCCTTGATTGAGAGTGCATCGTTTCCTGAACCGCCAAAGAAGTCGTCACCGATTACATCACCAAAGTGAATGTATTTAACGATTACATTTGATTTTGAAATCTTAGGGTTGATGTTGTGGAAACCGTAATCCTTGCCAGGTTTACCGATGATTGTCTTGTTTGCACCAAAGTCAAATGTAATTGAACGGTTGTCCAGAATAAATCTTGCTTCATCTTCTGTCTGACCTGCTGCAATAAGTTTTGCAAGTTCAGCGTTGTAATCTGGTGTATCAATCCATTCTTTTGCACTGATGCGGGCTGCAACGTGAATGATGTATGGTTCATCGTTTTTAATGATGTCTTTGTAAGTAACTGTAAGGTCTTCAAGAGAAGCGATTGTAATTTCCTGACCGCCTGTACCACCAGTTACTGTGTAAGTTGTACCAGAATCGTCAGCAACAGTTGCATAACCTGTAAGTCCGTCGTTTGTGTAGTCTTCTGGAATAAAGCGTGCTTTGAGAGTTGTATCTCCTGTGATATTGAATTCAAATGTCGCATCATTAGAAGCCATTGCTGTTTTGCCTGATGTACCGTACCAGCAGTCGAATACATAACCTGCAGCTGGAGTTGCCTTTGCAATTACAAAAGCTCCGTATTTTGTTGAATCTTTTTCTACGTCAACTGTTCCATAGTTTTCATTTTCTGATGTACATCCGAATGTAAATGAAGCACTTGTCGAAGAACCTGCCTTAAGTTTTACATTTTTTTCTGTTGATGTAAGACGCATTGCACGGATGTTTGGAAGAGATACTACTTCACCTGTAATTTTATTATCATCAGGAACTTTACTCAGACCCTTAAGATTAGCCCACGTAGAATTGTATGTAATTGTTCTTTCGAGACCAATTGCAGAAACGAGGGACAATGAGTTATCACCTTCTGCAAGTGTTACAGGAACTGTTACTTTATTGTAAACAGACCAGTTTTTAATTGTGTAATCAAAGTTGAGGGTTCCGTTTTCTGTTTCGAGGGCAACTTTTTCGCCGTTAACATAAACATAAGCATCACGGAGATAATCACAGTATCCTCCGAATGCATATTCAATTTCCATGTTATATACACCGGCAGTATCAGTGTTTACAACATAACCAATTGATGGTGTTGAACCGTCATAGTTGTTTGCCTTGGTAGACATGAAGTTTTCAAGGCAGTCTTTGTCCGGTGAATAAGTACCGCTGCAACTTGCAATACCAACATTACCACCCTTGATCTGGATTGTAACTGTACCATCCTTGTTTGTATTAACTTTTGGATTAGGATCTGAATCATCATCAGACGCACAGCCCATCAGACCAAAAGTAAGTATAGCAGTCGCAAAAATAAACAACGGCTTCCAGATTTTCTTCATAAAATTTCTCCTTTATTTCAAAATAAAGACCTGCAGCAGAGTGCAGGCCGTTTCCAGTTATTCTCTTATATTAATCTTATCACAGTTTTTTGATTATGGGCATCTTTAAAAATTCTGTTTAGAGATAAGCCTTTAAATATCAAGCTTAAAACATCGCATTTTTAAAGTTGTCTCTAAACATTGTAATTTTTAGTGACTTCCTTCTTATTTAAAAAATTCTTTTAAAAAATCAACTTTAACGATACCACCAAAAGTCATGTTCAATTCAGTTTCTGCTGCATTACAGAAACCAATGTCGCATCTAACTCCATAATCTTCATTAAACATATAATAATTTCCAAAGTGAAGTCCAAAATCTTTATATGTTTTTGAATTACCATCGTAATCTTTTCCACCATTGGCAATACCAATATTTACGGAAGCATAAGCGTTTGACCAGCCTGAGCCTGAGCCTGTGTCAAATGTCCAGTTGCCCCCAAGTTCACAACCAGTAATTAAGGCCATATTCTTTTTTGATTCTTTTTCATACGATGAATCGACATAAAGTTTTTCTGTAATAGTTCTTCCACCTAAATATGGTGTTACGAAGAAATTATTTTTAACAGGAACAACGTAGCCTAATTTAAAACCAGACCTTAATGTTACATCAGCCTGAATTCCTTCAACAGGCCGCTGCTGTGAACCAAAAATTTCATCCCAGTTTATATCAGAGCCGGAATTTTCAGAGACACTGCCTGATTTTGAATAACTTGGACTGCTTACCTTTTCCTGAGCCTGGCGCTCTGATTTTTGCCGCCTTTCCAATGCCTTCTGTTCTGCCTTTCGCTGCCTTTCTGCTTCTTTTAGCTGCTGCTGACGGATTTTTTCTGCTTCAGCTTCGATCATTTCTTCTTCTTTTTCCATTTCCAGCAGAAGCTGTTGCACAGATTTTAATTCAACACCTGAACCAAGCTCCAGAGTACTGGAATTTATGCAGCTTTTTGAAGCAAGAACAGGTTCATTTTCCTTAAGATACTTGAGACGAGCTTCAGAAGTTGTAATCTTATAACTTGAGTTTTTTCCTGCCACTGGTGAAATTTTGTAATCAACTTCCATAATAAGAGGTGGATTTTCACCCTGAAACAAAATCTGATACTTTGAAACATTCTCATCATAATCATCAAGCTCTATTGAAGACATCTTATCTGGAGCAACATATTTCTGTTCCAGAATACGTCTGCAGAAACTTTCATATGTGAGGGCAATATCAGAAATGAAGAGGAACTTTGTCCCAAAAATATTTGAGTTAAAATAAATCTTCCAGAGGTTATGCTCACCATCATAATCCGAAGTCTTGAATTCAACTTCGCTTTCTTTACCAAATGCAATTGAACTTGCAGTATATGAAGCTGTTGCAAGTGTCTTTTCGTCTTTTATATTAGCTTCTACCCTGGCTGATTCTTCTTCTTTTATTGCTGAATAAAAACGATCAAAGTTCTTTGCTCTTTCTGCAGCATATTCTTCCCTGATAGCTTTAATTTTGGAATTACGTGCTTTTTTAGCTGCTGAAGTGATTTTTCCCTTTGCATCTTTTTCTGTATTTTTAAGAGGTGTATTGTTTATTTCTTCAATTTTTGTTTTTTCTTCTTTATTTGTTGACTGATTTGCGGCAAAAATCTTTTCTGCACAATTCTTACGTAAAACCTGCAGTTTGTTCTTGTTATCTTCTATTTCTTCAATAAATACAACAGCACTCTTCTGCTTTGCCTTCTGTTTCTGAAGTGCTTTTTTCTGAGCTTCAGCTTCTTTTTGAAGGCGTTCCATTTCTTTCTTATTTTTTGCTTTTATAGCATCTTCTTTTTTCTGCTTGTCTGCTTTTTCTTTTGCATCAGCTTCTGCTTTTGCTTTTTTTTCATTCATCAGCTTGATGTCAGCATCCAGAAGAGCTTTTTCTGAAGCATAAGTCTTTGAATTTTTTGCTCCTGCTGCTTCCATTTTTTTTGCCTGTTCCCTTAAAGCCTTAATCTTGGCTTCGGCAACTGCTGCATTCATAAGCTCAAACTTTACGGAAGTACCTGTTACAAGAGGAGTCTGCCTTCCACCAGTCTTTGTCTTTACGTCATCTGCAACTTCATTAAACACTGTAATAATCTGAGTGTTCATTTCCTTCATTCTTTCATTAAGGCATTCTGTAAAGAGAGAGTTTCTTCCAGATCCATCATCTGCAGTCTGACCTGCCTGAGTAGAGAACAAAGTAAGGAAGTTTTCAACATTTCTTGGTGTAGAAATCTGAGAAAGTCCCTTTGAAAACCGTTCATTGGTATTTTTAAAAGGATTATTTCGACAGGCATCAAGAACAATAACCTGTGTTTTTGACGGAACAACGTCAATTACCTGATCGATGGACTGACATTTTAACTTTGCAGTGGCACTGTTTGTAATGGAACTGTCATCAACTGGAACCATGTAGTTTTTTCCATCAATCTGAACACCATGCCCCGAGTAATAAAAGAAAGAAATTGTATTACTGCCGGCAGCACCTACTTTAGAAGCATATTCACCGACTTTTACAGACATTTCGGCCTGTGTCAGATCTGTCGCAAGAGTTACATCAAAACCACATTCCTTCAGCTGGCTGGCAATAAGCTTTGCATCTGCCACAGGATTGGAAAGAGGGCTCTCTTTATAGCTCTGGTTACCAATTACCAGGGCAAAGCGCTTGTCTGTATTATTCTGGGCAAATACAGAGGCCCCAAGAATCAAAATTGCTGCTGCAAAAAAACTTTTTATCTTCATTTATAACCCTCTTTTCTGCTTACCATGTAAATCCAAGCCCAATACTGTACTGGAGATGGTGATAATCAGGATTTTTTAGAACATCCATAAAGCCTGTCTTAAGTTCCATGTTTTCCCGGTCAACAACAAATACCCCGTTTTTGAAGGAATCAAGATAATGCATCCAGCCATAATCTGCACCAAATGTAAGCATAAAATTACTGCCTAGAATTATATCCAAACCGGCACCTGCATTCAAACCAATAAGCTTATCTTTTTCTCCAATAAATGGATTAAAGACATCATTATAATATGAAATACCGCACAATACATACGGCCTGATATGAGAACCCAGATTTAAAGCTATACCGTTTACATATTTTCCGTACTTTACATTTTCGTCCTGAACTTTTCTTATTTCTGTTCCTTCAGGGGCAGCAAGATCTGCAAAATCCCATTTCTGTATACCACCTGACACTCCCCAGAAAATAAAGCTGTTGTAATTGAATGTTAAGTGAAGTTCACCGCTGACAGTCATAGGGTCTTCCTTGAGCCAGATGTCATCTTTGAACATCCCGCAACCAAGAATATCAGTTGTACCTAATTCACCTGAAACATAGAAAGTATTTCTGCCACGTCTGCTGTCTGATTCTTTCTTTTCCTTAGCCTTCTTTGGTTCTTCAACTTTTGCCGTGTAAGAATCATATGAACTTACGGATGAATCATAGTCGTAACTAAAAGAAGGAGCTGCCGCAGATACAACAGGTTTTGGTTTTGTCTTTTCTTCTGCCTCACGAATCTTATTTGCCCTTTCAATATCAGAAGTTCTTTCGGCCCATGAGCGGATTTCCACAGTAGGATAAATGAAGAATTCCTTTGAATCCATATCAGACTGTTTTACTGTATGGATGGTCTTGTTCTTTTTGCCAAGACGAACTACTTCGCATTTTACAGGAACAAAATGATATTCACTGGCTTCTTTCCATCGCATTACCTTAAAGCTGAGCTTTACATAAAATACAGGAGTTGCACTTCTAAAGAGAGAATCATAAATTACAACATTGTCGCTGTAACGTTCCATCTGGGCATCTGACATTTTTGAAATATCGATGTTTTTTTCTCCAGTTACTTCTGTATAAGAAAGATCAATTTTTTCTTCAAACAGACTTGTATAGCCAAAAAGCTCCGATGTAATGTGGAGCGGCCAGGTTCCTGTCTGACCATCATAATTTCCGACACGAACTGTAAGGGCATCGCTTAAAGAAGTAATGCTGTATGTTGAACCCTCCAGTCTGTCATAAGCAGTTTTTATCTGAGGAAGCCATTTTCTGTTATCCTGATCAACCTGCTTTCTTTTTGTTTCTTCGTATGAATTTTTCTTCCTGCTTGCTTCTGTACGGATTTCTGCTTCTTTGTTGTAGCGGCGTTTTTTTGCTGTTTCTGTCATGTTTCCGCTGCTGTCTTTTTCTGTAATTTTAAGAGGTTCCTTCCAGATATCTTCTACCTTATCTGCAGTTTCTTCATCAATCTGAGAATTAAAATCTGCAACCTGTTCATCAGCCAGATTCCTTATTTCTTTAAGATTGGACTTCATTGATTCGATGTATCCGATTCTGTCTTCTACTGTCGAATCTTTTTTTAAGCTTGATGAAAGAACTGCTGCATTGCTTTCGAATTCACGACGCAGTTCATCAATCATAAAATTTGCGGCTGCAGAACGTTCCTGGGCCAGCTGTTCCTCTTCCAGACGACGCAGGCGGTCTTCTTCCTGAAGACGGAGTCTCTGTTCCTTAGCTTCCTGAGAAAGACGAAGCAGTTCTGCCTCTGTCTGTGCAGAAAGGTTACTTTTCTGAATATTAAGTTCTGTCTGCTGGGCTTCAAAAGATTTATTGAGGGCATAGCTGGCAAGAGAAGTTGTATCGGCATCAGCAATTGCCCGTTGTTTTTTAAGTGCAGTAAGCTCGTCGCCATTAAAAGCAAAATCCAGAGAAGTTGCACTTGAATATGGAACCTGTTCATTCTTTGTAGCTGAACTTACATGATGTTTAATATTATTAAAGGTTGTAGAAAGATCTGACTTTCCGTAGTTAATTTCTGACACAACGGCATTTGCAAAAGCTGATGTTTTGCCCGTTGGTGTAAGAACTGTGTTGTTTGGAGCGGCCGAAAACAAAAATCCTACAGTGCTTTCTCTTGCAGCTTTTGCAGCAGAAAGACCGCCTTTAATACCAATGGCACGGGTTCCTTCTGATTTAAACGGATTCTCGTATGCTCCGTCTACAATGTAAATCTGAGCAACAGTTTTTATTTTATCTGCAACATCAGACTGTATATCAAAACCAGCTTCTTTAGCGGCTGCTGCAGAATGAAAGCGGTTATTGTCTACAGGAAGAAGATAGTTCTTTTCTGCTTCTGTAAAAGCATGGCCTGTAAAATAAAACAAGGCAACGCTGTGAGTATTTCCATTTACTTTTGTAATAAACGAATCCAGAGCTTCCCTAAACTCTGCTCCAGTAAGATTCTTCTTTAATGTAACTTCAAATTCTTTTGATTCCAGGGCAGAGGCTACTGCGGCGGCATCAGCTTCGTTTGTTGTAAGGGGATAGTCCGCGTACTGCTGGTTACCAATTACCAGAGCATATCTTTTTCGGCTTGTATTGTTTGTCTGGGCAAAAACCAGGGACACTGCAAGGCCAAAAAGAATTACAAAAATAAACTTCTTCATATTTATCTCCTGAAAAACAATTACCTATTTATGTGTTGAATAACTTACAGAACTTTCTGCTGTATTTGTGATTTTTGTTGATTTATTTGATGCTCTTTTTACCGCAAGAGCACGGGTTTTTCCTACATTCTGAACAGGTGAACCGCCTACAACAAAAAAATCATCTGTCTCTATGTAAGATGGAATTGATGAAACAAATTCATCAAAATTATCCGTTGTAGAAGCAAAAACATGAAGAGTTTCCTCTCCATAAGGAGGCATAACTTCTATGTTGGCAACATCTCCATCCAGCACAGGATTAATTACAACCCAGCGGTTTACATCTCTGGCACCAATTCTTTTTACAAACATTTCTTTACCCTGCTCATCCGGCATAAGGGGGAACAGATATGTAAAAGGATCTGCGGCATCGTTATATACATATCCCATCACATAAATATAACAGGATGCGGAAGCCCTTACTTCAATTACAAGATTGTCTCCGCGACGGAACTCAAGACCATTTCTGTCACCATTTACTCTGATGGAAACATCAAAAGCCGGATTTACAACGCGGCCGGCTGCAATTTCTGCCTGAAGATCGTAGTCTCTTGGAATATATTTGTAAGGTGAATAAACTCTGTAAGGAATTTTTATCATTCCGCTGGAAGCAAGAACGGCACCATCATCATTACAGAGATAATAACTTACAATAATGTCTTCTCCGTCTACAGAACCTGGTGCAAAGTAGTAAGAGCCTTTTAAAACTGAATTCGATGTTAATTTTGTAAGAGCCAGATTCTTTCCAAGCTTTGATTTTACGGCATTTGCCAGAGCTACCGAAAAATCTGTGGAAGTACTTTCACCTTCAAAAAGCGGTGGATAAACATAAATACTGTTTTCTGGACTTTGTTTTATGATTGCAGAAGCAATAAGCTCGCCGGCTTTTTCGAGAGTTGTAATCTGCTTTGCCCTCTGTTCATACCTGACACGAAAATCTGCAGAGGAAAGTTCCGGCTTAATTGTGTTTTTTGCTCCCAGAATTGTAAAAACAATTTCCATCTTATCGAAGGAAGCATAGTTTGCAGCAAGAATCTGCCACTGATCATCTTCTTTATCACCTGTCAGACCAGGCAGGATTTTTACGCCCGCATTGATTTTGTCTACAAGGCTGGACATTTCTTTTTTATATGAAGGAAGGGCATCTTTTGAATCCATTGTAGCAGTTACAATGTATTCAAGAGCTTTGCCTTTTAATCCGTTATTTTCTGATTTGAATTTTACGCCATAAAGAGGCATCTCACTGGAAACGAGAATTCGCCTTTCCATGACTGAAATAGATGTTGTTTTTTCCTTTTTGCCACTGGACTGTACATAATTGTTGCGTGCATCTGTTGATGTCTGAACATCCGATCTTAAGGTCTGGGACATTGCAGCCAGTGCATTGCTTTTTGCCTGAGCTTCTGTAGGGCCTGTTCCTTCGGTTTCAATTACCTTTGCAAAAATAAGGGCCCCGGAAAAAATTGTAAGAATTGCAATTAAAGCTGACCTTTTCAAGCTCATTCTCTCTCCCATAAAAAGTCACATTAGACACAAAAAGGGACTGCCCCGCAACTGATTCTGTTGCAGCAGGCGTCCCTTTGATTTATTCAAAAATCAATTAGTATGAATTTGTATCGCTGGCAATTGCTTCCGGACACATGTCCTTTGCAAGAGCTGCAAGCATGATGCTCTTAAGGTTTGAAGCCTGATCTGTAATTACACCCTTGTTATAAGCTTCATCCATTGCCTTTGCAACTGCATCGTTGTAAGAAGCTAAATCCATGCTGTATACAACATAATATGTGAAGATTGGATCATCGAAGTCTTTTTCTGCCTTTGCTCCTGGAATCTTTGCAGTACGTGTTTTAATCCAGTACTGGTTTTTCTTTTCAAGGCCGCTTACGTGAATCAGGTTACATACTTTAAGACCTGTATCAACATCTCTCTTAAGGTCTTCTTCAGAACCCTTTGAATTAGCACGGATGTCATTTGAAACAACGCGTGAAAGTGTCTGTGTTACTTCTGATACAACTTCTACGTTGTCAGTCCATGTTTTAAGGAATTCAAGGTTCTTTCCGCGGGCAGAAACTACAAATACCTTATTTGTTTTTGTATCAATATTTAATGCCTTTGCTACAGATGCAGAATTACCGTCTACAACTTCATCAACCCATGAAGGGATTGGTCTTCCAGTAGGTGCACCCTGCCAGTCTACTCTTAATACCTGAATTGGGGCATTAATTACTACTGGTTTTGAATTTGTACTTGCACATCCAAAAGCCAGTAAAGATGTTGCAGCAACAGCTAAAAATTTTACAAGTTTCATTACTATCATCTCCTTATATGAAAACTATGTAATTATATTATAGTTAATAAATCGCAATATAACTGAATAATTTTCTATTTTTAAATAAAAAAAACCGGTTCTGGCCTCTTCTAAGGCAAAACCGGTTTATAACTGATTAAAAATTAGTCAGCCATGCTCTTGTATTTGTCGTAATCTTTAAGCATTTCTGCATCTTTTTCTGTATCAAAGAGAGATACAACTACTGCGAATACGAGACATACAATAAATCCAGGTACGATTTCATAAAGATCAAAGATACCGCCCGAAAGATTGTGCCATGTAACTACTGTAATACCACCAGTAATAAGACCAGCAATAGCACCGTAAGCAGTCATTTTACGCCAGTAAAGGGCAAGAATAACGAGAGGTCCGAATGTTGCACCAAATCCAGCCCATGCATAAGATACGAGGCCAAAGATAGATGACTTTGGATTAAGGGAAAGAAGAAGAGCAACAAGAGCAATAAAGAATACTGTAAAGCGGCTTACATTAAGAACTGTGCGTTCATCAGCATCCTTATTGATGATTCCCTTATAGATATCCTGTCCAACGGCAGATGCAGCTGCAAGAAGCTGTGAGTCAGCAGTAGACATGGAAGCAGCCAGGATTGCACAGAGGAAAACACCTGCAATAAAAGCCGGATACATTTTCTGCATTGTTGCAGAGAATACTGTTTCGGCATCTCCAGTTACAATGTCAGGAAGATTTGCAACTACTTCACCACCGTTAAGAATAATTCCGTTCTTTAAAAGATAAGCAGTACCAAGTGTACCAATAATGAAAGTTCCTACGTAAGAAATGATCATCCATACAGTACCAATGCGGCGTGCTTTTGTTACAGATTCGTTTGAATCAATACCCATAAAGCGGATAATGATGTGCGGCATACCAAAATAACCAAGGCCCCAGGCAAGGGCAGAAACAATGCTCATTCCCTTGTATGTAGAGTTAGCACCAAAGGCAGTCTTCATGCTTTCACCAAAATCTCCTGCAAGAGCCTGAGCATCGAAAGATTTTACTGCAGCAATTGCTTCAGAAGGACCACCAAGAGCAATAATTGCGATTGCACCTGAAATTACGAATGCAACAAAGATAAGTGTTCCCTGAACGAAGTCTGTTGTACAAACAGCTGTATAACCGCCGGTTACAGTGTAACAGAGGATTACAACGAGTCCGATAGCCAGACCTGCATGATAAGGAAGGCCAAATACAGAGTTAAAGAGCTTTGCACAGGCAACAAAACCTGAAGCTGTATAAATAGTGAAGAAAAATACGATGAAAACTACAGAAAGGATAGAAAGGATGCGTGACTTGTCTTTAAAACGATTTGTAAAAAATTCTGGAATAGTAATTGAATCACCAAAGGCGATGGAACACTTACGCAGAGGCTTTGCAATAAAAAGCCAGTTCAGGTAAGTACCAAGGATAAGCCCCAGTGCTGTCCAGAAAGTTTCTTTAATTCCACCAAGGTAGCAGAGACCAGGAAGACCCATGAGAAGCCATGCTGAAGAATCAGAAGCTTCTGCAGAAAGAGCTGTTACCCAAGGGCCAACTTTGCGGCCTCCAAGGAAAAAGTCCGACGAACTGTTGTTCTTTGCAGCACTGCGAAGTCCGATAACAACCATCATTCCCAGGTAAAGAACAAATGCAGCAACTTTTGCAATCATTGCAGAATCCATTTTTTTTACTCCATCTGATACAGAATGTTTGTTTCTCTGCATCAGTACAACGTATCATTACTTTAGAATAAAAATAGAGATTTTTCAATTATTTGGCCTGTCTGCCCCACGGATTCTAAGGCAATTTCTTCACAGCCGGCAGGCATTTTCTCGGTTGTACATTTAACTTTCTTTCCTTAAAATAGACCTATGAGTTTTCTTTCTTTTAATGATATGACCTTTACCTACCCTCCTGTTGAGGGCGATGTGGATTCTGAAGGAAATCAGATTGTTCCTCAGCCAGTTTTTGAACATTTCTCCGGAGAACTTCCGGAAGGTTTTGTAAGCTTTGTAGGACAGAACGGCTGCGGAAAAACAACCCTGCTTATGATTGCTTCAGGCCGTCTTTCTCCAGACTCAGGAACCGTAACCCTTCTTGGCAAAAACCCTGCACTTCTGGATCAGGAAGCAAAGAATCTTCTTGCATCAGTTATTTACCAGAATATGGAATTTGAAAGTCAGGACAAGGTTTCTGATCTTCTGACACAAGTATACAGCCTTGGAAACTACAAAGGCTCTGCAAAGGGAATCCGTTCCGATGAGGACCTGCTAAAAGAAGTAATCAGCGTCTTTGAACTGGAAAACGTGCTTAACCACGGCCTTACACATTTAAGTAAAGGTGAAACACAGAGAGTTCTCCTGGCCTTCTCAATCATCTACGGCAGTTCCAGCGTGTTTATGGACGAACCTCTCTTTGCCATGGAAGAACGCCAGAAAGAAAGTGCCCTTGAATATCTTAAGGAGTTTGTTCATAAAACAGGTACTACAATTTACATTTCAATGCACGAACTGCACCTGACAAAAAAATACGCCGACACAGTGCTCCTTTTCTATCCAAACAGAGACATGGACCTTGGTGCCCCGGAAGAAATCCTTACAGACGAAGCAGTAGAAAAAGCCTACGGAGTACCTGCATCAATGCTAAAAAACAAAGAAGACCTGACACGAGAACAGTTAAAAGGTATTGCAGACCAGATAAAAGAAGCCCGTCAGAATAATTAGATTTATGTGGGGCCCTCGGCTGACGCCGCCGGTGCTTCCAGGACTCGGTAACCCTCGGTGGGCAGAAGCCCACTGGCTGACGCCATCCTTCCAGTACCTGGGCCATAAATTGTGTTGCTGCTTTGAATGAGCTTGTCGAAATCACTGCAGCAACACTCTATACAAGGTGGTTAAGACCTGTCCCACTGCTGTTTTTTTATTCTGACAAATCCTTAAATTTATTCACTACAAAAATACCGTCCTTAAGCACCTGAAACCCGCCGATTTCCTGCCTGTTTATATGGCCTTCCACCTGGATTAAATGGCCCTGAAGAGCAGTAATGTCTTTTACAGAAAAGGATGCTCCCTGTTCAACAGCCAGAGAATAAACCTGTCCTTCTATAGTTACAAGTCCAGGATAAGCCACAGGAGCATTGCCGTACCAGTTGATGTGTCCCACAGCCTTTTCGACTGGAACCGAATCTCCCTTTCCATTAGCAAAAACAATGCCTGCAGCTGCAGTAAGCAATAAGATAAATAATAGAATGCTTTTTTTCATTTGTAAGTCTCCTTTTGCGGATTACTGGATAATCAGATATATTTTCTGGGTGGCAGGACCAATTCTGCTGAATTCAACAGTGTTTTCAGAAATATCCAGTTCATGAATTGAAATTCCGTTATGAGCTGGAAGTGTTACGCCAATATTTCTTTTAAAAATAACAGGACCCCTCCAGTCAAATCCATCAATCACAGACCCTCTCAACTGTTTAACAATTGACGGATTATTGTAGCCGTAAGCGTCGTCCCAAAGATTAATGGCAGTCATAGGGTATTTATAAGTACCATAAGACATTGTCTGAGCCGCATTTTTATTGTGAGTATATTTTGAGCTTCCTGTAATTGCCAGCAGAAACTGCTGAAACAGTGTTTCAAAATCAAGTGAGTCATTATCTGTAATATACTGTACGGCAGTTTCAATAGATTCTTCATCAACATACGGACTCTGACTGAACCACTTTACAAGTTCAGCACCACCATACTGGCGTGCAAGCCATGAGCCAAAAGCATAGTTTGTAGAATATGAAACTGTTGAATTATCTTCGATGTAATCATTAATACCTGAAATAAAGTAGCTATAATTAAAACTCTGAAGCCTTCCCTTTGGAGAATCGTTGTCTGGAATACCAAGATAACTCTGCATCATGTCTTCACAAAGCATACTGAGCATTTCGTTATAAGCAGCTGACGGAACATCATCACAATCTTCATTTATGTTCTTCTGGTTATAGTTAACCATGTGCTGGAATTCGTGTGCCAGAGTAGAAACAGTGTCATTAAAATTAGAAATTATATACGGAGCATCAATATAAAAGTACTTTCCTACATTTGAATAAGATGCAGCACCAGTAGGTACTCCATAAAAATAATCCTTAGAATAGAAGTATCCAAGTACACCGCATTTTTTGCTTGAAGCATAATCGTTTCCAATATCGTAAATGACAATGTTAATTTTGTTTCCTGTGTCACTTACTTCTGTCAGTGGAGTTAAGGCAACACCATAGTTTTCAATTCTTGGCTTTGTATAATCAAATATGCTGTCACTTTCTTCGCCAAAAACATTTGTAATCATCAGATACATCGCATCAAACTTTTTAGCAAAGTCTTCAGCTGTTTTTTTATTAACTTTTGATCCGGTAGAATCACCCTCAGTATAATAAGTATCTACAATCCACACATTGCAGTAAGTACCTACAGCACGAAGAGTAGCGTCCTTCTGCTCAAAAGAATTTATATTAACGTTATTGTCTACCCAGATTTTTTTTGTTGTGCCAACTGTTCTGTTGATTGGTGTTACAGAAAAATTTACGTTAGCAGAAACTGCACTTCTTGCTGCCGCTTCATCAACAACAACCTCTGGAGCATGAAATCGTCTGAATTCTGGTTCTGGAAGTTTAAGATCCGACAAATCTACCAGTTCTGTAACGGCACTTCTTGAACCTGAATCCACATTCCCACGGACATCAGACTTATCAATGTCTGCTTGTATTCCAGTGTTTCTTCTTACAAGATAGGCTTTTTTACCTGAAACGTTACCTTTAATAATTACTTTATTAACTTCCGGTGTAACTTCAAAAATCTGATTTGTTGAGCTGTAATTCCAGGTTACTGTTTCTGTGGCAGAAACCATTTCGTAGCCCCGTTCTTTTTCAGCCGTTTCTTCCAGAATGGCATCAATAAGGTCCTTGCATCCTGTAAAATAGACCGCAGAAAGGACTGCTGATAAGGCAACACAAAAAAGTTTACTTTTTTTCATAAATACTCCGTTTTTTATTGCGCAAGAATCCGGCTGTAAGGGACTGCCGGTCTCCCAATCATTCCCTTTAATTATGTCACATTTAATTGAAAATTCATTTCAGAATTACTAAAATTATCCATAATTTCACTACTAAAACGGTTTTTTATGAATATTTGTCTTTTTACCAGCCAGGAAATTTCCATGCCGCTTCCCAAAAATGATGAGCGAGCCCAGCACCTTGTTAAAGTTCTCCACAAAAAAGCAGGAGATTCCTTTGATGCCGGTATTATTGGCGGTGCTGCTGGAACTGCCACAATTACTGACATTTCTGAAAACGGACAGATCTATTTTACTTTTAAGCCGGAATCCCGGGGAAAACCTCTTTATCCGCTTACAATGATTATCGGGTTTCCTCGTCCCATCCAGCTCCGCCGCCTTTTAAGGGACATAGCAGGTCTTGGTGTTAAAAAAGTGATTCTTTCCGGTACCCAGCTTACAGAAAAATCTTACCTTGACTCTAACGTTGTTTCTGACGGCAGTGCATATCAGATGCTGCTGGATGGAACTGCCCAGGCTGCCAGTACCCACGTACCGGAGCTTGTTGTTGCAAAATCCCTGAAGGAAGCTGTTGAAATGGCAGGTGATGATCAGTTTGCTTCTTACATTGCCCTGGACAACAGAAGACCTTCTTCCAGTCTTCATGAATTTTTACAGAAGGAAGGTGCCAGCTCTGTTGTTGCAGCCATCGGTAGTGAACGGGGCTGGACTGACCAGGAAAGGGATCTGCTTGAACAGTCCGGCTATTCCCTGTGCTCTATGGGCTGCCGCGTTTTAAGGACGGAGACTGCGGCAACGGTGGCAGGCAGCATTATTCTTGATGCCATGGGATTTTTAAGTTAGTCATAAGTTTACGCAAAAATAATGTTCCGCAAAAATGCCCGCGTTAGGGGGTGGAAGGGACCGCAGGTGTGGTAAAACCACCGGAGGCATTCTGCCGAAGCCCTGGAACACCCGGCCCCGGCAGGATGCCGGGGAAACGCCCCGGAATTTACTGACCTTCCGGCAATTTTTTACTATAATTAAGTTATGGATAACGAAACAATTAAACAGAACCTTCTTGAAATTCAGCCATCGGAGCTGGACTTCTCTGTAATTATGACCGGTAAGGAATCAATAAGAGTTAACGGTCTTTACAACCCTGAAACACGGGAAATTCTTCTTCACAACAAAAATTTTCATTCGGACAGTGAACTTATTTACACTGCTATTCACGAATATACTCACCACCTGATAAACGAACAGAAACTGGCAGAAAGCGGCGGTACAATGATGGCTACCGGCCGTGCCCACAACACCGAATTCTGGTCTAAATTCCACGGACTTCTGGAAAGAGCCGGTGAACTGGGAATTTACAAAATTGACCTGGAGGAATCTCCTGAACTTAAAGAGCTTACAGAAAAAATCCGTAAGGAATATATGGAAGTAAATGGTAAGCTTATGCAGGAATTCGGTCGTCTTTTAAGCAAAGCCCACGCCCTCTGCGAAAAATCAAATATCCGTTACGAAGACTATCTTGACCGCATTCTGTGCCTGCCAAGAAATACTGCAAAAGAAATAACAAAGGTGGGCCATGTTGAGGTAAATCCAGCCATGGGTTTTGACAACATGAAAAAGGTTGCCATGCTTAAAAAGCCGGAAGACAGAGCTGCTGCCGAAGAACAGATTCTTGCAGGTAAACCGGCGGATACTGTTTCTCAGCTGATTAAGCAGCACAAAAGCGAAGATCCAAAATCCAAGCTCGAAAAAGAAAAAAATCGCCTTGAAAAAACTATCACCGCCCTTCAGCAGCGGCTTCAATATATTGAGGAAAGCCTTGAAAACCTGTAAAAAACTTTTTCTTTTAGTTTTTTTTATCACTGGTACTGTTGCATCCGGACAGTCTAAGAAGTCTCTTTCGCCTGTGCCGCCTGCAGCCCCGGCCAGTGTTTCTGCCTCTCAGCAGCTCCAGATGCCGCAAATGCCTTCGATGCCGCAAATGGCTCCAATGCCTTCTGTGTCTGCACCTTCTCTGGGAAATAATTTTTATACTCCTGGTACTGCAGGGTTTTATCAGGGAAGAACTAAAGTGCCGGCTTCAAGTCCTGACAACAGCACTGCAGAAACTCAGTCTCCTTCCGGAATAAGTACCCCCGCCTCTGCTTCCAGTTCGATTCTGACAGCTGCAGGCCTTTCAGAAATCAACACTGGCAGCAGCCTTTCCAGCATTGTTTCTGCACAGGACCTGGCTTCCATGGACAGCATGGGCATTTTAGGAAGTCTTATTGGCAACAGACTGGGTCAAAACACAATTTCCTCCGACAGTAATTCTTTGACTCTTCAGCAGATTCTTAAGGAATTAAATGATCTCAAAAAGACCATAAATGAAAAACCTGATCTTGCTTCCACTTCCTCTGTTCATGCAGTTCAGCACAAAGGAGGCCAGCAGATTCTGAGGTTTCTTGTTAACGGCCAGAATCTGATTCCAGGATGTCACACAGTTTATTTTTCTAAGCCGGAACAGGACGGCTCATTCCTTCTGACTGGAGACCGCCGTTATAGTTTTAATAACAGACAGTACAACGAAACTTTTCACCTTCTTTTTAAGGCTGCGGGAACAAAACAGTCAAGCGTTGTTTACAATGTTTCCCCTGCCCTGACTCAGGAAGTTACAAATACGAGTTCTGCATTCTATAAGCTCAGCCAGATTAAAAATCTTACAGCAGAAAAAACCGGCAACCTTGTTACACTAAAACATTCTGATTTAAATTTACGGGCTGACATTCTTCTTGCACTGGAATAATTTTTGAGGACAAATATGAACTATTTACATGAAGGTCTCCTGCAGCTTGGTTTTGATAAAGGGGAATTTTACGGAATAAAAACTCTGCCTCTTTCTGAACTGGAAGAGAAGATGGATCTTTACATCAAGGCCCTCCAGGAATACAACGCAAAATTTGACCTCATCAATACTGATGAATATGACCAGATTGTTATTCGTCATATTCTGGACAGTCTTTCCGGCGGTTCAAATCTTGCAAAGCTTATTTCCGAAAGCAGCACAGCCCCTGACCAGATGGTGCTGGCTGACATTGGATCTGGAGCCGGGCTCCCTGGAATTCCTTTATCTGCAGCTTTTCCTTCCCTTAAGTTTGTTCTTGTTGAACGTATGACTAAAAGATGTGCTTTTCTTGAACACTGCTGCAGCCTTCTGGAACTTAAAAATGCGTCTGTAGAAGAAAACCAGGCCGAACGTCTGGAACAGAAGCGTTTTGATTTCTGCGTTTTCCGTGCATTCCGTCCACTGGAAAAAAAGATGACTCACGTTCTCCGCCGGATTCTCAAGGATGAAGGTAAGCTTGCGGCCTACAAGGCTAAATCTGACAAGATTAAAGAAGAGATGGAAGCTCTTGGAAAAAATATGCCTGAGTACTGCGTTGTACCGCTTACTGTGCCTTTCCTAACAGAGAATGTTATTGATGGTCCCGATTCTCAGGAGAGGGAAAGAAATCTGGTTATTATCAGCAAGTAAAATTCCTTGAGTTTTAAAAGAATTCTGCCGATAATAAATTATGGACCCAATTTCCTTACTTATAGCTATTGTTACAGTTATTGGTTTTGCCGCTATCCTCATTGCTCTTTCCACACGCAAAGGCGGTGCTAAAAGAGGCAGAACTAAAAACCGGGCACAGATTATCAAAGAAGCCAGCCGCAAACTGGGGCAGGACCCACACAATCCGGAAGGACTTATTGCCCTTGGTGAAATTTACTTTAATGAACACACCTGGGACAAGGCTTATCAGATTTATGACACAATGCTCAGCATTGCCCCTGCCCACCAGGAAATTGACCCCTACATTGCAGCTCTCCGTCAGGGAATTTGTGCCCTTAAACTTAATAAAATTCAGGATGCCTTCCGTGGTCTTCCTGCTGCATATTCCATCAATCCTTCAAGCTTTGATGTAAATTACAATCTTGGTCTTGCCTGCTATGCCAACAAAGAATACGAAAAAGCTATTCCTTGTTTAAAAAAAGCACTCGTTGCTAATGCTGAGGCATCCAACGTTAATGCTCCTCTTGCCATGGCTTTGTACAAAGCAAAGCACTATAAAGAAAGCCTTCCTTTCCTTCGCCGTGCCCTGGATACAAATCCTGACAATAAAGAAGTCCTGTACGCTATGGCTGATGCTATGGCTGAATGCGGTTACGGCGACAAAGCGATGAAAGTATTTCTTCACCTTCGTCCGGACCCTGAATACGGTGCCAGATCATGCCTATCTGCCGGAATCATTCACAGCAGGGCAAATCAATACGAAAAAGCCATGCAGGACTTTGAAATCGGTCTTAAACATCAGGATACTCCTCAGGATATTCTGCTGGAAATCCGTTACCGCTATGCAACTGCATGTTTTGCCACAAAAAATATCGGGCTGGGTATTACACAGCTCCGTGAAATTCAGGCACTTGTTCCTAACTACAAGGATGTTACTCAGCTTCTGGGACGTTACTCCGAACTTAATCAGAACAAAAATCTGCAGGTTTACCTCATGAGCGGAACCAGTGACTTTGTTGCTCTTTGCCGCAAGATTGTAATGGCTTACTATCCACGGGCAATCGTAAAAATTCAGGACATTTCGGTTCAGCCTGATAATGTTGAAATTCTTTTAAATGTTGATACAAGTAAATGGGAAGACACAGAAATCTTCCGCTTTTATAGAACTAATGGCTCTGTTGGTGAACTTTATGTCCGTGACTTCCAGGCTAAAGTAAGTGACAGCAAGGCCGATCGCGGTATCTGCTTTACTGCCGGATCTTTCTCAGAAGAAGGCCGCAAATATGCAGAAGGCCGACCAATTGACCTGGTTCAGAAAGAGGGACTTGTAAAACTCTTAAAGAAAGTTGATGCGTCGTAAACGCAAAAAAATCCCGTGTCGAGCACAGGCCCCTGAAAAAGTCCCGGAAATGTCATTATCGGGCTTGACCCGATAATCTCCCTCTTTGTAATACAACAACTTACAAAGAGAGATTCCCGTGTCAAAGTGAGCACGAAAACGAGTGTGCTCAAGCACGGGAATGACACTTTTTCAGTAATCCCGTGTCGAGCACGGGATTTTTTTTATTTCTTTAATTCCTTAACAAACTCAGCAATGCGGTCCAGGGCAATTTTCATTTTGTCGATTCCTGTGGCATAACAGCAGCGGATGTGTCCTTCACCACCAAGCCCGAATAC
>JAZQNJ010000094.1:0-9899 GCA_045627285.1 Treponema sp.
TCTTCTAAATGCCTTCCACCCTTTTTCTAAATAATGGTGTCCTTTTATTTCAAATGTGCAACGTTGCACATCTAATGTAGCTGCAATAGTTTCAAGCTTACAGACAGGAGCAAAGGCCAGCATAAACCGCTCAAGGATTAAATTAAAGACATTCTTTTCATCAGCTGTGGCATCCAAAGGTATCATGTCGAGCGGAATAATTGCATGGTGAGCTTCAAGTTTTGAATCATCAAAAAGTCTTTTATTTTTTCCATCAACATTGCCAAAAGTAAGCAACTGGAAATATTCAGGACAATCACTGATAAATCTGTAAAACAAATCATGGCATAGCTGTACATTGTCTTTACCCATAACTCTTGATGGTGTTCGTGGATAGGAAACACATTTATGTTTTTCATAAAGGGACTGAACAATTGAAAGGGTTCTTTCTGCAGAATAACCATAAAAATTAAATGCATCCTTCTGCAGATCATTAAGATTATAAAGCAAAGGCGGATTTATAGACTTCTGACTTCGTTTCACATCAATACATTTTGCAGCAGTTCCACAAAGCGAGCGAAGATATGAAAGTTTTGATGTATCAGAAAATCTAGTTTTCCCATTTTCAGAATAGATTCCCGTGATTCCTGATTTTACACCCTTTACGTCAAAAGTCCCTTGGTAGTTATAAAATTTTTCCTTCTTGAAGTTTTTAACTTCATTACAGCGATCATTTATCGCTGAGAGAATTGCTGTCTGAACTCTTCCGATCGGATACAAGGTTCCAGACTTGTTTGTTACAAATCTGGTGGCGTTCATTCCAATGAGCCAGTCTGCCTTCTGTCTTGCAAATCCCTGAGATGCCAGAAAATCATAATTCTTCAATGGTGTAGCATTCGAAATCCCATCTCTGATAACAGAAGGAATAAGAGCCTGCGATACCCAGAATCGTTTCAGATTGTTGGAGTTCTGAATTCCACTGAAGTTCAAACATTCCCTGGCAATAATCTCCCCTTCCCGGTCAGCATCAGTTGCTATCAATATCTGATCATTTTTATGTTTCTTAAGAAGTGATACAACTGTCTTCTGGACATCTTTAACAGTTGGATTTACAGAATAAGAAAATTCATTGGGGATAATCGGAAGGTTTTTCCAGCTTTTAAATTTGGGATCATAAGCAGCAGGTTCATCTAAATTAAAGAGATGACCTACACAATTGGTGATGACAGTTTTTCCATCAGCAGACTTATAGTTTTTATCCGTCGAAGAATAACTGCAACCAAGAGCCTTAGCAAAGTCTTTTGCGACACTCGGTTTTTCGGTAAGTATTAACAAATTGTCTCCTCACCTGGGCGGGCGGAAGTATTTGCTAATATTCATAATAATACATTCTATTTTCTTATTCAACACTTTTATAAATATAAAGCTTTATAAATTTGGAGTGCAACGTTGCACATCGGAAGAAGAACAATTGCGTGCAAAATCGCCGCTCCTACATAGGCGATTGGGCACAAGATAAAAGGGTGTAATGCACCCCTCAAAAAAGCCAATCGCCATCGAACTTTTCACGTAAAGTTTTGTTTTTAATGTAAAGTTTTTTGTGACACTAAGGTTGCTTAAATATAATGCCTGAAATTGACTTTCAAATTTGAATCTGCTAGATTTGTTTTGCCCACATTGAAGTCCGCCCATATAAAAAGCATAACCTGATGCGCAACGTTGCACATCAAAATGCAAGGAGTTTTTATATGGACAAAATCAAATCACTTTTTAATCACCCACGAAACAATGACCGTGAAGAAGACCCTCGATTATATGTATGGAAGAGGCCATCTTACCACAAAGATGATGTAGGCCAACTTAATCGTCTTTTAAAAAAACTTGGCCGTTCGAAAAGAGATTCTCGCAAACAGGAAGACAATGACACAGCTTTCAATCACTTTGTAAAATCTGAAGGATTTGAATCAAATCGAAAACAAAGAGTTATTTCAAAAATGTCCATTGGTTATAAACTGGCAGCCCACAAAAAATATCTTGATAAATACATGTGCCAAATGGATAAGCCAGAGATAGAAGAAAAACCTGTTCTTTTTGGTTCAGACTTAGATGAATACAAACAACACATGACAGCAAACCATTTTAAGCTCATCATTTCACCTGAAAACCAAAATGTTGATTTGGAAGTCCTTACCCGTCATTTCATTAAGAAACTGGAAGAACTAACCGGCTACGATCTTTATTGGGAAGCAGCCATCCATAAAAACACAGAACATCCCCATACACACCTTGCAATAAATGGTGTTGATAAAAACGGTCAGAAAGTCAGATTCACCAGGGAAATGATAAAAGAAAAGATGAGAACCATTCTCTCTGATGCAGCCACAAATATGGTGGGAGAACGGACCTATGAAGAAATTAAAGCTGAAGAAGAAAGACTTCCCCTTTCACCACGCTGGACAAAACTTGATGACAGACTTGCTCAATATACAGGCCAATTATATCCAAGAGTCCTTGATGTTAGTTTACAACAGAGACTCCACTATTTGCAGCAGATAAATCTGGCCGACAAGAACGGAGAACTCTATACATTAAAACTAGACTGGAAAGAGAAGCTCCAGTCATTCGGAAGATACAATACTTACATGTCAGAATATCTCAGAGAGAACGGAAATATCAGACTTTATCAAGGTGGACTTCTTGAAGGAACAGTAGAAAAGACAATTACCTTTGATAAGGACGAAAGCTGGAACGATGCCATTATCGTTAGAACATCCAACGGGAAAGTATATGTTCCTGTTTACAATCTTCAAAAAGATAATCTCGAAGGAAGAATTGTCCATATTGAAATGCCTTACTTTGATACCATGAAGAAAATCGCTGACAAAGAAATTAAAATTCAACGAAATGGTACAAAAAAGCCAAATATTGAAAGATAATACATTCTATTTTATTAAATGTATTCTTATAAATATTGACTAAAAAAAAGCATTTAGCTATATTGGAATCAGTATCTTGCCCGCCCAGGTGGAGGTACAAATTTGAGTTCCAAAAGCTATAATCCAAAAGGAACTAACGACACACCATTTAACCCACAGCTTCAACACTTCGATTTTATTTGCGGTCAGGTGATGCACGAAAACCGTATTTTAAAATTCGTTGTCATAGGAGCTGTGCTGTCTTTCTTTTTATCTGTTGGGATTTGCATCTACGCAGTAAGTCAACCTGATTCAATTCCAGTACTGGTTACAATGAATGACTTCGGAGAAACAGAATACATTGGTCCTGTTTCAAAAAAGAATTATCAGAACTACAACGTGCCGGAAGTTGCTATCAGAGCACAGGTAAAAGAATTCGTAAATCTGATGAATACGCTTTCCACAGACAAAACTGTAATGAAGAAAGCCGTAAACAGAACCTATCATCTTCTTACATCCACAACCGCCTCAAAATACAACACGCTTGTAAAAGAAGATAATCCGTTCAAAGACTTTGGTTCACGAACCAAGGAAGTAATATTCCAGACAGAACCTTTGAAAGTCTCAAATGACACTTATCAGATCGACTATCAGGTTGTAACACGCCAACTTTCCGGCCAGTTAATGAGTAATGAAACATTCAGGGCTGTAATAAGCGTAAAGTTACTGCAACCATCAGAAGAGGATATCAAGGACAATCCTTTGGGGATTTACATCACCGCCTTCGATATGAAACCAATCGACACAAAAGCACTAAACCAAAAGTAAAAGCAACAGGAGGATCACTACATGAAAAAAATACTTTTGTTTTTGGGAACAGGCATGATGTTCATGTCCTGCTCTACTACGCAGAATCTTGGAATGCTTAATGATTTTGAATCGGAATCTATAGCAAATTCCATTGAAGAAGAAGAACAGCTCAACGAAATCGACGAAAGAAACTATCTCATCCAGGAAGAATTAAAAGTCCAGGATGTTGCAGAAACAGTAGTTTATGTTGAACGACCTGTTTACATTCCTGAAGAAAAAGCTTCTAAAGACGATTATGTCCGCAAAACTGGCGTAGATGCTGTTTCTGAAAGTCAGAAAGTTGCAACTCAGACACCAGAAAACTATAAAAGCGGAACTTTTTTCTATCAGTATGATGAGAACTTTGTCTATGAAATTTACGCACAGCCATATCATCTTACAGATATTGCACTCCAGCCTGGAGAAGTTGTAATTGGAACACCACTTCTATCAGAAGATGAGTCAGTTTGGGAACTTACAGCAGGTGTAGGTCGCGATCCTGAAACAGGAAAAGATGTTCAGCACTTGTTTGTAAAACCTGCATATTCAAAACAGGATTCTACAATGGTCATCATTACAGACAAACGAGTTTATCATTTCAGATTAAAGTCTTTCTCAAGCACACACATGGCTATGGTTAAGTTCACCTACCCTCTCGAAAAGAATGTATGGGCAAGAAAAGCAGATGAAACAACTGGTCGCTCTATAGAGAATGACTACATCAGAACAACTAACCCTGAACTGCTTTCTTTTGACTACAAAATTAAGTATTCAACTTTCAAGACCCCTGAATTCTTACCTGAAAGAGTTTATGACGATGGACAGCGTACCTATATCCAGGTTCCTTCAATTGTCCTGCAAAAACAGCTCCCTGTATTGTTTAATGAAAAAAATGAAATCATTAACTATACAGTCAAAGGAAATGTATTCATCGTTCCACGCTTAATCAACAAAGTAACTTTGAGATTAGGTAAAGAAAAGGTACAGATTGAAAAATGCATCACAAAACCTTCAGAGAAGGAGGTTTCAGATTGATTGAAGAAGAAACAGTGACACCACCTATTGAAGAAGAGGCGGTAGATTCTGATCTTCTCATGGAAGAGGATGACAGTGAATATGCTCCTCCAGAGGAAGAGAATGAAGCAAAGATAGTAAACACGGCAAGCATTGTTGGAGTAATTCTTGCCGCCGTTCTTGTTATTTTCCTTATTGTATTCATTGCTTTGAATGTTGGCGGAAAGAAAAAGAAACAGGAAACTCCTCCTGAACTTGATAAAGCAGGAACAAAAACTGTAATTGAGTTCAAAGATAAGTCTTCTGTTGAATACAGTTATTCAGATATCGAAGACAACTATGAGAAAGAACCTCAGAAAGAAGCTATGAATCTCGATGATGTTCTGAACTCATTGCCAGAGGAAATTAGAGGTCCTACTCAGAGTGAAGTTGGAAAAGCTCCTGTCAGTTCTGTAGGAAGTTCAGGGAGTTCAACCTATGTTTCAGAAAGACCTGATACAAGAAACTCCAAGAGTCCAAGAAAAATCGAAGGTCTTGCCGGACTTGATTACTCTTCGCAATTTCAAGGTCAGAACCTTGTTAGCCAGATTATGTCTGGAAACTACGGAGTAAATGCTTACGGGCAGAGAATGACAAAAGAAGAGTTCATAGCTCAGCAAATGGCACAGACTCAGACTCTTCAGGAACAGTTATATGGCTCTGGGGCAGGTCTTGGAGGATCTACAGGGACAACCTATAGTGCAGGAAGTAATAAAGAAAACTTCTTCAATTCTTCCATGGGAAATGCTGGTAGCGGAAGCTTCTTAAGTAAGACGAGTCTTTGGGATGGAACCATTATTTCCGGTGCATTGATTACAGCAATCAATACAGACAACCCTGGAGTAGTCATGGCACGAGTAACGGAAAACGTTTATTCAAGTCAGGACCATTCATATTTGTTGATACCAGAAGGTTCAATTCTTATGGCTACTTACAATTCGTCAGTTGCCTATGGACAGCATACAGTTCAGGTTGCATGGAACCTTCTTATCCGTCCTGACAATTACAGAGTTCAGCTTGGAAATATGAACGGTGTCAATGCACAGGGGGCCAGCGGATATTCGGGGTATACAACGAACCATCCATGGGAAACTCTTAAGGCTCTTGGAATGGTTGCCATCTACAGCATAATTCAAACGGAAGTAACAAATGACATCCAAAGCCAGAACAATGAGTATCTGCAGAATGCCATGACCGATGTTTATGCAGAAGCGTCAAAGCTAGGAAATAAGATTGTTGATAGAGCATTGGACATTAAACCAACTATCAAAATCAAAGAAGGTACAGAAATTAAACTGATAACTAACACACCATTGGAACTACCTCCAGTGGAAGTTTACCAGGCTACAGAAAAGTACGTACGAACAAGAAAGTGATGAGCCTTTAATCACACAATTGCAACAGGTCATCAGGCTCAGATGACCTAATGTGGAGTACTATGAAAATAAGAAATAAAATAACAGGGCTAACAACCCTTTCAATTCTTTTAGTGAATTTGTTTGCTTCTTGTAATTTTTTTAACAGTCTTGATCCGACAGAAAATCATGAAATAGCAATCAACTCACTTTCCATGGCAAAAACAGCTCTTGAAACAAGAGTTGGTTCCATGGAATATATCTCGGTTTCAGTTAAGCCATCCAATGTTCAGAAAGAAGTAAAATTGAATTGGACTTATGACTCAAAAATTATTGAATGCGATACTACCTCAAACTGGGGAATCACAATTAAAGGTATTGCAGAAGGCCAGACAACTTTACGCTGCTCATATAACGGATATGATGCTTCATGTTTAGTTACCGTGAAAGGTTATTCTGAAAACTATGAGGCAACAACTGAACCTTATATCTATTCAAACTTTTCTATTCTTCAGACCACACCAGGTATCAGTGAAAAGGTATTCGTTTCGCTCTACGGTGGTGACGCATCCGACATAGACGGATACAACTGGAGCATAGACAATTCATCCGTTGCACAAATTCAGCCTACAGGCCAGTATTGTATTTTTACAGCCAAAGAACCTGGATATGCCAGAGTAAAAATCACACATCCAAAAGCCGCCTACCCTTACTATATGGGAATCTATGTTTTTGATGATGCAACAAAAGTCAGCTACATTACTACTTCAAACAATATCGTTACCTTGAATCAGGATGAAGGAGATTCAAAAATTTCTGTCTCTCTCGTAAACGGAAAAGAATCAAGTCTTGATTCACAGTTCTCATGGGAAATAATCAAAGAACAGAATTCAAAAGAATGTGTAACATTACATGCCAATGGAAACAATGCTGTTATTTCTCCTAAAGAAGGTGGAAGTTGTACAATCAGAGTTACACACCCTGATGCAGCTTATCCTCTCGATATCCTTTGTCGTGTAATCACTATTGTAAAGAATGTTTATATCAATCCTAGTTCAACTGTAGTTACTCTAACAGGAGATGATACTTACACTATTACAAACAAACTGGAAGGATTAACTGATGGTAGCTATAACATTGATGGTTATTCTTATGTTTTAGATGACTACAATGTTGCAGAAATCACAGGTTCAATCGGGAACCAGGTTACTGTAAAAGGCATCGCAAACGGTTCCTGTAAATTACTCATCTCTCACGAAAAAGCAGCCTACACTAGAGAAGTACTTCTTATTGTAAATGGGCAGCTTAAAGATGCCGTAGATGCAAGCTGTTATATCACAACCAGTCAGAACTATATTCGAACAAAGGTTCATGAACCTGGTCAGTCTATTGTTGTTTCCTTGAAGGGTGGCGAAACAGGAGATGAATCAGGATTTACCTGGAGTGTAAAAAGCACAGCAGCAGACGGAAGCCAGTCTAAGGTTATAGATCTGGAATCAGCAGGAGGTTCTGTCATTCACTCAAATGCACGAGCAGCCGCACAGACTTATTCCTATGCCTCAGCGTTTATGGAACCACTTTGCGAAGGAACTGCCGTAATTACAATCACTCATCCAAAGGTAGTGTATCCTACTGAAATACTCGTCAAAGTTCTTCCTGAAAATGCTATCCTCGAAGAACCACTGTATTTCACAGGAACAGGACTTCTCAAAATCCTCAACGGAAAAACTGCTGATTATGAAGTAAATCTAAAAGGTGATAATAAAAAGCCTGGAGACGATTCAGAAATAAAATGGGTTTGTGACAATTCTTCTATTAATATTGCAACAAGCGGAAATATTGCCCATATTACAGCTCCACGCCTTGGAACAGGGACTTCAAAATCATTACTCACAATCAGTCATAAAAAGGCAGAAACTGATAAAACTGTTTTGATCCTCACTGCAGATGATGAAGAAACCCTTAATTCAATGAAGGTTCTTTATTCTGATAAACTTAACTACAACATCGGTGTTGGAGATACTGCTACTCTCTATACCTATGCGGCCGGTTATGACAGTTCAAATCCTCCTGATTTCTCAACGGTAAAATGGAGTGTTAAAGATTCTTCTATTCTGTCTCTCACAAGATCAGAATTGAATCCTCTTTCATGTACCATTAAGGGACTTAAGAGTGGCGTAACAAAAATTACCATTTCTTTTGATGGATTAAGCTGCGAATATTCAGTAACCGTTTATCCAGAAGGTTTGGTTTCAATCACTCCTGAAGTTTATTTTACAACAGCTCAAAACGTTGTTGTTATGAACAAGGCTGGAAATACAACCAGAACATCAGTGACTGCAGTTAATATGGAACCTGAGAAATATTCAAACATTTCCTGGATTTCAGAAGATGAAAGTGTAGCTACTGTAATAGGAAACGGAACTTCAGCAACTATCACGGCCCAGAAAGAAGGTGAAACAGTAATTAATATTTCTCATCCAGACAGTCAGAATACATTGAAGATATATGTACGAATCGGTTCTGAATATGTTATTCCAGAAACAGATCCTGTAGTCTATATTTCTTCAGAAGATGTTTTGACTTTGTTGAGAGATGATCCACCATATCCTCTTCAGGCATTCCTTGCAAACTTCAATAGCCAGGATACATCAGGCTTTATTTTTGCAACTGATAACTCGAATGTTGCCGCTATTTCAGCACAGACCACAACCGGAACAGCTTATATTAAACCTGTAAGTTCTGGTCAGGCACAGATTACTATCAGACACAAAGAAAGTCCGATTGAAAAGAAAGTCCTTGTTGTTGTAGGAAACAGCCGTGAAGAGCTTGCAAGCTATGTTTACCTGACGACAGCAACAAATGTTGTTTCAATTGGTGAAGGCAATACAAGAACAATTTCAGTATCTGTAAAAAACGCTGCAAATACCATCATAGATGGATACACATGGGAATCCAGCAATCCAAATATCGTTGATATTACAGCATCTGGTTCATCAGCTCTATTGAAGGCAAACTCTTGTGGAACAGCATTTATCACTGTCACAAACAAAGAATGTAAATATCCTCTTTCCATCATCGTACAGGTAGTGGATCCAATTGCGGCAAGTGCTAATCCATTTATCCAATTGTCATCTTCCGTTCTCACTTTGAATGTAAGTTCAAACTTCACATCTGTCACTGCAGATTTGATTGGTGGAACAAGTGATGATTATTCAGGATTTGTATGGTCTGTAAAAGATCCTTCAATTTGTGCGGTATATGGACAGAATGAAGTCGGCAAAATCAGAGCACTTGAAAGCGGCCAGACTTATGTAACCGTAAGTCATCCAAAAGCGAATTACTCTGCTCAACTTCTTGTAGTATGTGACAAACAGACTGAAAGCGAATGTTATATCAATGTTCCTAGTAGCATTATTACTATGAAGCCAAATGCTTCTGCACAGACTGTAACAGCATCTTTGGTAAATGGATCTTCAACTGATAAATACAATTTTGGTTGGTCTCTTGATGTCTATGATGTAATTGATTTCCAGTATTCAGCGAATGTTTGTACTATCACTCCAAAACAGACTGGAACAGCGACAATTACAATTTCACATCCAAAGGCTGCATACAACCAGCAGATTATTGTAAATGTTCAGGAATACTCGAACTTTGCATTCCCTCAGACTTCTCTTTCTCTGACACAGGGAACAGTATCTTTCCAGAATATGCAGGTGCCAACAACATCTGTGACAACTCATAT
>JAZQNJ010000095.1:0-6481 GCA_045627285.1 Treponema sp.
TCTTGTAAAGTAAAGTCTTACATCAGCAGTCTTTGAAACCTTTACAGAAATAGTAAATGGATCGCTGGCAGCCAGCATTTTAAGGTTTGTTGCAACGGCAATTGCCTTTCCAGTGCTTGCGTCAACAAGATAAGCGATACCGTTGTCTTTAGAAGCACTTCCTGACCCTGTAGTCCAGCATGTAAAAGAAAGTGTAACTTCATCAGGAGAAGCAATTGAAAGTTTACTCAGATCAATACCGCAGTAAAAACCGTTTGTTCCTGTTACAGAATCACCAACATTACCTGTTGCTATAGTTGTATTTTCTGCGTTGTAGTTAATACTTGTATTTTTCCCACCATCAGCTCTTACATATACCTTTCCGTTTGGAACAATATAAACTGCGGCATCATAAAATGTAGTTGCTGTTCCTGAAATAGCAGTTTTCTTTCCGTCTTCAAAATTTCCCAAAGTTGAAAAATCAAAATTGTACAGAATCTTTGCAGTCTGAGCTTCATCAACAGTTACAGCACAGTGGTTTGAAACCGCAGTGTTAATCTTAGACTTGGCAACAATTCGTACAGAACCTTTAGCCTTTGCAGTTACCAAACCGTTCTGGTCAACAGAGGCAATTGAAGGATCCTGACTTTCCCATGTTACAGCCTTTGCAGCGTCAGTAAGATTTTCGCCGCTTACAACAGCAGTAAGCTGAACAGGCTCATCTCCAATGATAAGATTTAAAGTTGCTGGAGTTACATTCAATCCAGTTATTGTTGCTGTTGTCGCAGATGGAGGAATCTCATCCTTACCAATAGGGTCAGTACTTTCTTCATCAGAACATCCTGCAAAAATAAAGCCGGCAGCAAGACAAAGAGTCGCTAATCCGGCAAAAAATCTGTTTCTTTTCATAAAAGGCATCTCCTTAAAAATGACCGCTAAAAAAGTGTCATTTCCGTGCTCGACACGGAAATCTCTCTTATCGGTCAAATCAGATAATAACATTTTTAATGGCTTCCGCAAAATGTCATTTTTTTATTTTATGGGAGATCTTTTTATTTTCAAAGATGCCTTTCTACAAATTTTATAAATTTCTATTCAAAATATTCGTATGCATCGATTATATCAAGGTAAACACCGTCAAAACCAGCCGCAAGAATTTTTGAAAGGTAAGAATCTGTTCTGCTGTAAATGATTTTTTTCCATTCATCATTCCAGTATTCAACTTTAAAATTTCCTTTCCACTCAGAATTTTCACCACGCACCCATGCAGGACCGTTCTTTTTCCAGGCAGAATTCCAGTACCAGCGGTAATCTTCAGCTTCACCAATACTCATGTAGCACACAACAAGCCTCTTTCCGCCGTTAGCCTTAGTTTTCAGGGCTTCAACTTGTGCAGAAGTCAGAGGTTCACCGTCAAAAAAAAGATCAATAATCAGAAGATCAAAATCAGTCTGAGACAGTGCCTCAACAAACTTGTCTGCACCGCCAAAATCATCGGGATTAATCAGATAAAGAAAATTTTTAGCATCAGAAAGTTTTTCTACATCTACGCTGTTTACAAGATAAGGCGCATTTTCCGACACCACAGGAATTTTATTCAGCTCACGGTCAGGAGCCGCATAACCTGTAAAACCTTTTGAAAAATTTTTCTGGTAAGAAACTGCCTCGTTGTTTCCCCAGCAGTAATCAGTGGCAAGAACAGTTTTTCCTGCATTTTTGTAAACAGAACACAAATCAGCCAGGTATTCAGCATCACCGTTTTTAGTAGCCATATTGTCATCGTCATAACCAAAGAACATATCTTCCCGGCCGATTCCGTCAATGGCAGCAATATAGTCAGCATAAGGAGCTTTTTTTTCTACAGAATCGTCATCATCCCAGGCAACTTCCTGCCCGTTCTGCGGAATAATTGCAAAACCGCTTTTCCGGGCCTTTGCCACCTCGGAAATTTCAATAACAAACTGCCTCATTTCTTTTCTGTAATCAATTTCAGTTTCTTTTTCTGTTTCCGTTTCGGTTTCTATTACATCAACTTTGTCTGCAGGTTTCTGCTGTTTGCTGTCATCTTCCGTTTTACAGCTGCCAGGCATCAATCCAAGTGCCAGAACAAAAAACGCGAAAACTGTACAAAATCTCTTTTTTTTCATACGAGACACCTGCCCAAAAATTAAATACATTCCACTTGTTTTAACTCATTATCAACATTCTTTACAAAACCAATTCTTCTAAAATTCTGCTAAAATTTTGCATATTCAAGATAAGCCATCAAAAAAGGTCCAATCCCTTTAGGTTCATTCGATCCCACAGGTTCAGCAACATAATAACCAGGGGCACTTCCGGCAGTATCATCAAGTCCAGATTGAATTACAATATGGTTCAATGAATAATTATTTCCATTTGCAGAAAATTCGTTTTTGTAGATTCCCTCAAAAATTGACTTTCCGATTTCACCATAGCTTGTGTCCACATACCCAAGTCGTGCAGCTTTCATAAAAGAATAAGCCATCATTGCAGAACCAGAGGTTTCAAGATAATTCTTAATAAAATAAGTTCCGTTATTTTCTGTGTATTCTTTGTTCAAAAGCCAATTGTTTTTTCTACCGGAACAGAGATTTTTAGCTCCAGCAGAAACTTCAAAAGATTTAGGCCCATTCGAATCAATTCCATCCACAACCTCATAGAACATATTTGTTGCAGAATCTTTGTATTGCAGAACACCTTCCAAACTTTCCTTCAGCATCAGTTTTAAGGCTTCTTTTTGAGTTCCTTCCGGGAATAATTCAATCACATCACACAAACTTACAATAAACCAGCCGTTGCTTCTAAGCCAGAAAGATTCACTTGTTCCCAAAGGTCTGCCTTGAGCTTCAGAATCAGTGCACGCCCAAGATTTAGGAGTTGAACCATCTTTAAAAACAGTAGTGTCAATTCCATGATAATGAAGTTTTTTATTGCTATCCCAAGTGTGATCATGGCAGAACTTATATTGCTCGTAAACAGTTTCATAAATTGATGAATTGTTTGAATATCCGGCATACTTGGTATAAAAAGGTCCATACATATAAAAGCCGTCAAGCCAGATCTGGTTAGTTCTTGCATCTTTGTGATTAAAGTTCACGCCAGTTCCGCCATTTTCGTTCAGACACCTTTTTATCTTTTCAAGGGAGTTTTTAGTTTTTTCAATTGCAGTGACATATCTTGAATCTTTTGTATATTCAAGCAGATCATAAAGGATAAAACTTTCACAGATTGAATCCAGTTCACCTTCTGTAAAGGCCCCAGATGTAGTTTTGCTCGTTCCACTGCTGCTTCTTTTGTAAAAAGTTCCATCTTCTTCAATATAGTAATTTACATAGTCCCGGACAAAATCCATGTAGTTTTTATTGTTCACAGTATCGCTTTTGTAAAGTTCCACAATAGATTTTAAAAGAACGCCTTCAATGTAGTTCCATTTACCTTTATATCCTTCTCCAAAACTTGACCATGTCAAATACCATGGATAATTTTCTTTTACCGGCTGCATAAGATAATCAAGGTAAGCCATCATGTTTGCATTGAGTTCACTCTTAAAAAGATAATCCAGATCTACTGTCCATTTTGCTTTCAGAACAAAGCTTTTTTCTACAGGCGAATCAAAGTCATAAACATTATCCTCCAATAGCCAGCCATCTAGAATAAAACCGGTTTTAGCAGGAACTGTTTCAGGCAACGGACATTTTTCACCAGCAGCAACTTTTTTAACAGCCAAAACATTGTCTTCATCCATAAAAATTACCGTGTACAAAACCATTTCTTGTCCCTCAGCTGCAAATGGATTTACCTTAGTCACAAACCCTTTTTCTACATAAACAATTTCGTATTTTTGGGCTGTAAGATTATTATTTGCGTCATAGCAAAAAATTCCGGCACTATAAACGCCAACATCTTTTTCAACAGTTTTATCTTTAACCAGGTCAGACTCATCAAAATCAAAAGAAACACCAGATTTTAAAAATTTCTTACATTCGCCTTCATTTTCACTGTCATCAAAGTCAAAAATAACAGAACCAGTATTTTTTTCTGCCACAAGATTGAGGGTCAGGGACTCTCCGGCAGAATAAACAGTTTCAGCCTTAAAAATATAATCACACAAACCGGCTTTTACCACAGCCGCCACATTTGAATTTTCAAAAATCGTTACGGAAATATTGTTTATATCCAACTTCACAGAATCTTCATCTGAATACTCAAAAACTCTTGAATAATCCCCGTCGCCTTTATTGTCAGCCAGAATCGTTACAGCTTTTACATCATCATTCGAATAAACAGACGGATTCCAGGTAGTTCTTGCAACAGTTTCACCAAATTTAAGCTGGATCCTTACTGTTTCCAGATTTATTCCACTTTGTTTTTTATCATTTTCAACTTCCAGATTGTCACATCCACTCAAAAAATTACAGAAAAACAAAAAAACAGCAACCAGGATTCTTAAGATATTTTTCATCATTCCCCCAAAAAGCGTCCCAATTTTATCATTTACAATCAATAATTTCAAAAAAAAAATCCCGATACAAAATTAATTGCATCGGGATATACATTGGTTGAAGTTGTCAAAACCATCCTTGGGCGCATCGGCAGCAGGCTGCCGTCGGGTGTTCTGCCCTTCCGCTTTCGCTCCATTGTTTACGGTAGTTTCGAAAAACTCAACCACCGCAAACAACTAAAGGGGCGCCATACCCTTGCGCGTTATGGTTCATCTACAGACCAAACGCCTGCACCAGCGTTAGATGGAATAAGTCTCGGTAAGTCTGCTGCTGTATCTGCTGTATAAGTATAACCAAGTGTAAATGGTGCAGAAGCTACATAAGTAAAGTATGTATTTGCATCTTTAGTTTTTGCATCAATAACATTATTTACTTCGTAAATTTTTGTATCTGCTGTGTAATCTACAGGTTGATTTTTTACCTTTTCAACTTTAGTAGTTGCTTCGTCTCCTTTATAAGCATAAGTAATTCCGCTTGAGAAGTTATTTGCTTCAACAAAGAGTTTTGCTTCACTTCTTACCTGAATTGCAGCTGACTGACTGTAATTATCATTACCGTCATCAAGTTTTACAGAACTATCATAGTGATAATAATTGTTAAAAATATGAACATTTGTCATACGCACAAATGGAAGACGCTGTCCACAGTTAAAGAAGTAATTATGATGCAGTGCAACATTTCTTGTTCCAGAGAAGTTTTCTGTATCACTGGAACCGATAAGCATTGTCTTATCGTGTGCAGTAATTTTACAGTAACTTACAACAACGGAAGCTGCAGAGCCTTTAATATCACAAAGACCATCATAAGTCTGCCATTTTTCTTCTGTAACCGATTTTCCATTCTTATCCTTACTACCGGCAGCAATAGTTGCTTTTTTATATTTCATTGTATCCTTCAAAGTACAATGGTCGATCCAAATATCTGAAGTTGTTCCCTGAACAACAATACAGTCCAGCTGGGCATTAAAACCGTCATCTTTTTCGTGATGAGGGAACGGATCATAGGCATCCTGAATTGTAAGATTTCTGATTGCAACATTGTTTACACCAGAAATATTAAGGGAACCGCCTTTCAATCCTGAATTTGTACCCAAACCAATAATCATCGTATTTGACTTAGGTTTTATTACGACAGAACTACTGTATGCATTGTTCAAAGTCCACATATCTTTTCCATAAGTAGATGCTGGAGAAGAAGAGTCCTTATCATTAGTTTGGCAATTACAGTTTCCTGCATAATTAGTTACAAAATCATCATAAGATGTAAATGTTGTTCTTGCAGTAACAAATGCATCAAGAGCGGCTGTTGTTCCGCCTGCAGTTGATGGAAGCATACCATCAGAAAGATCTATCATTCCGTTTACATAAATGATGTATCCACCTTCTTCAGCATATTTCTTAAAATCTGTTTTTGTAGAAACTTTTACGACACCCTTTGTCATTTTAGACGAATCAATAGTTACAGGTCCTACAGGCTTGTCTGTAATACTAATCTTATTTGCAGGTTCTGGTTCACTTGAATCCACAACCTTTACGCTGCAAGTCGCACTCAAATTATTCTTTGTTTTAGCTGTAATTGTCGCACTACCTTTTGTTGCACCGTAAGTTAAAGTTACAGATTTTCCGCTTGTTGCAGAAAGTGTCGCTACAGAAGAATTTGAAGTTGTCCATGTAACTTCATCCCAGCCTTCAGTAATTCCAGCTGCAGGAGTAAGATTTGCTGTCAAAGTTTCAGTTTTGTTGTTTGTAGATGTTGCAAGGTCTGAATTAAGTTCTGTTTTGTTGAGAGAAATTGCAGTTGGTTTAACAAGTGGTGTTCCAGAAGCTTCTGTAACTGTAATTGACTTAATTACACCTTCACTTGTTGTTCTTACAATTTTGTAAGTGCCAGCATCTGTAATAGCACCTGTCTGAGTATCAAAGTTGGTTGCACTTGCATATGTTGTTGATGTAAATACATCAGTACCGCCTTTTGTAATT
>JAZQNJ010000096.1:0-13473 GCA_045627285.1 Treponema sp.
AAAAGCAAAACCAGGATGTGACGGTGTATTCGTTCTTCCATTCTTCAACGGTGAAAGAACTCCTAACCTCCCACACGGACGCGCTTCTATTACTGGTATGACTTATGCTAACTGTTCACGCGCAAATATTGCTCGTGCTGCCCTTGAAAGTGCAGTATTCAGCATGCGCGGCGGCCTCGACGGATTCAAAGCCCTCGGATTCGATGTAAAAGAACTTAGGCTTACCGGGGGGGGTGGGAAATCTCCAATCTGGCGCCAGATCGTTGCTTATATCTTGAACCTGCCTGTAAAAGTTCCTGTAAACTCAGAAGCTGCTGCTTTCGGTGGTGCTCTTCAGGCCCTCTGGTGTCTTGAAACAAAAGCCGGAAAGAAAGTAACAATGGCTGAACTTGCAGACGCTCACGTTGAACTGGACGAAAGCAAAACAACAATGCCAATCGCAGAAAACGTAGCTGCATACGACGCTGCTTTTGAAGAATATAAAAAGATTCTTGCCCAAGTAAGTCCTATGTACGTATAACAGTGCAGCGTCGTTTGCCTATAGGAAATTATTTAAGTCGCCGCGCATCAAGCGCGGCTTGGGCATACGACGCTGCCTTTGAAGAATACAAAAAGATTCTCGCTCAAGTTAGTCCTATGTATGTTTAATTAATTTTTAAGGCTTTCCAAAGCGGTAACGAGTATCTCGTTACCGCTTTTTTTATTTATCATTTGATATCATAAGTAAATTTTCCTATATCTTTATACTTAACACAGGTGTATAATTTACGCAGTATAATTATGTAAACGACCATCCGAATCAGATGGGTAATTTATAGGAGAATTTAATGAATAAACCTAAAATCAAAATTGGTATCGTTGCTGTTAGCCGTGACTGTTTCCCAGAATCACTTTCTGTAAACAGAAGAAAAGCTTTGGTTGAAGCTTACACAAAAAAATATGGTGCAGATGAAATCTATGAATGTCCAATCTGTATCGTAGAAAGCGAAATCCACATGGTACAGGCTCTCGAAGACATCAAAAAAGCCGGATGTAACGCTCTTTGTGTTTACCTCGGAAACTTCGGTCCAGAGATTTCTGAAACATTGCTCGCAAAACACTTTGAAGGTCCAAAGATGTTCATCGCTGCTGCTGAAGAAACATCTAAAGACGGCGGACTTATCCAGGGTCGTGGTGATGCTTACTGTGGTATGCTCAACGCTTCTTACAACCTTAAACTTCGCAACATCAAAGCTTACATCCCTGAATATCCAGTAGGAACAGCTGAACAGTGTGCAGATATGATTAAAGAATTTGCACCAATCGCTAAAGCTGTTTACGCTTTGAATCACCTTAAAATCATTTCTTTCGGACCACGTCCACTCAACTTCCTTGCTTGTAACGCACCAATCAAACAGCTTTACAACCTCGGTGTTGAAATCGAAGAAAACTCAGAACTTGATCTTTTCGAATCATTCAACAAACACGCTGGAGACGCCCGTATTCCTGAACTTGTTGCTGACATGGAACAAGAACTTGGAAAAGGAAACAAAAAACCTGAAGTACTTGCTAAACTCGCACAGTACGAAATCACACTCCTCGACTGGATTGAAGCTCACAAAGGTTACCGTGAATTCGTTGCAATCGCAGGTAAATGTTGGCCAGCATTCCAGACACAGTTCGGATTCGTTCCTTGCTATGTAAACTCTCGTCTTACAGCAAAAGGTATCCCAGTATCTTGTGAAGTAGATATCTACGGATGTCTGTCTGAATTCATCGGTACAGTAGTTTCTGATGATACAGTTACACTCCTCGACATCAACAACACAGTTCCACAGGATATCTACGATGAAGACATCAAAGGTAAACACGGAACATACACAATTAAAGATACATTCATGGGATTCCACTGTGGTAACACAGCTTCATCTAAACTTTCATTCTGCGAAATGAAATACCAGATGATCATGGCTCGTAACCTCCCAATCGAAGTTACAAACGGAACACTTGAAGGAGACATCAAACCAGGTGACATCACATTCTTCCGTCTCCAGTCTACAGCAGATTGCAAGCTCCGCGCTTACATCGCTCACGGTGAAGTTCTTCCAGTTGCTACACGTTCATTCGGTGGTATCGGTATCTTCGCTATCCCAGAAATGGGCCGCTTCTACCGCCACGTACTTATCGAAGGAAACTACCCACACCACGGTGCTGTTGCATTCGGTCACTGGGGAAAAGCTCTCTACGAAGTATTCAAATACGTTGGAGTACCAGTAGAAGAAATTGGATACAACCAGCCAGCTGGTGTTAGATATCCAACAGAAAACCCATTCAACTAATTTAGTTAGATATTCAGGAGGGGAAAGCCTTCCCCTCGCTACAACTAAAAAAGCTCGAGCCTTTCGGCCCGAGCTTTTTCATTTTCCGCTACCTAGGGAGCGACGGCTTTAGCCGTAAAAACAGTCCGGTGGACTGTTTTTAGCGAGTCTCGAAGCAGCTGTGCTGCGCACGTTCTAGCGGGGCTCAAGGAAGTTGCTATCGCAACAATTAGAATGAGCCCGCAACGCCCGCTAAACCAGGCAATCTTAATATCTAAAGTACTTTTTCCAAAAAGCTTATTGTTCTTTCGTTTTTAGGATTCTTCAAAACTTCTTCAGGAGTTCCTTCCTCAATAATATATCCACCGTCCATAAAAACGATTCTATCGGCAACCTCTCGGGCAAAACCAATTTCGTGAGTTACACAAACCATTGTCATTCCACCTTTTGCCAGCTCTTTCATTACTGCAAGAACTTCTCCAACCATTTCTGGGTCCAGAGCCGATGTAGGTTCATCAAAAAGCATTATTGAAGGATTCATTGCAAGTGAACGGGCAATAGCAACTCGCTGTTTCTGTCCGCCCGAAAGCTGCACTGGATATGTTTCAGCTTTATCTGCAAGACCAACACGTTCCAAAAGTTTCATTCCGTTTGCGTAAGCTTCAGCTTTAGTCTGCTTTTTCAGTTCCACCGGAGCAAGAGTTACGTTTTTGATTACGTTCATATTGTTGAAAAGATTAAAGTGCTGGAAAACCATTCCAATATTTTCGCGGATTTTGTTCAAATCGGCTTTTTTTGCTGTAATCTCTTCGTCGTTTACAATGATTTTTCCACCTGTAGGCTCTTCAAGATAATTCAAACAGCGCAGAAAAGTAGATTTTCCGCTTCCAGAAGGCCCGATAATACATACAACTTCGCCTTCGTGAATATCCATATTTATATCTTTTAAAACTTCAAGGCTTCCAAAAGATTTTTTCAAATGTTCAACGTGAATTTTTACTTTATCAGATGTCATAACGCTATTATATTGAATTATCTAAAAAGTGTCACAAAAATCGCCTGATTAATTCTTACTGTCGTTTTTTCCCGCTTTTTATTTTTTGTTTAACTTCAATCTTCTCTTCGTTTTCAAGAAGTATATTCAGGGCAATTCCAAGTCCCAGTATAATCCAAAATACTACGCTTGTGTTTACAGTTGAATCGTTAGCTAGGCATCCAACCATATAGCAGAATGTCGATGAGAGAATTCCAAGAACAAGCCATTTTGTTCTGCCTTTTGCTTTATAAAAGTTTTTTACTGCCTTTACTGCATAAACTATGTAAAAAGCTATCAGCATAATAACAGCAAGTACCCCAATTTCAATGGCACTTGTCATATACCAGGAGTGTCCTTTTACATCAAAAACATTTCGTGTTTTCCATCTGCTTCTAAAAACATAATCATCTTGAGGATAAACTGTAACGTATGTACAAGGGCCGCTTCCAATAAATAGGTAATTCTTCAAAAGTGGAATGATATGATTCCATTGAACGCCACGATGATTCATAGCATCATCTTTGAAAATTTCAATGTAATTTCGTTTATGCAGTTTCATCCAATTGTAATCATTATTTAAATACTTTACCTCCCGGCCATTTATTTTTGCCAGAGGCCAGTCACGTTCATAAAGAGTTACAACCCAGCCTTTAATCATTTCAGTTTCAGATGTGTGGAATTCCGCATAATTAATATAAACTTCACCAAAAGTTTTTCTGTCTTCAAGTAGATATCGCCCTGCATCTTCATCAAGCAGTAAGATTTCCATTAGATTTCCAGCTTTATTCCTTATGCTAAAACCTTCATTTTCAAATATCATGTAAAGTTCATCATTTTTTGTATAAAAAATAACTCTATCTTCTGTACTTTCTACATCCAGCAAATCATAACTATCGCTAAGATTATAGGTTCCAATAAACTCATTTTTTACTTTATGCCCAAAAGGTACAAAATTCAGGAACAAAACTGTACATACAGCAAGCCCCCCCGTTACCGACCAGGAAATAATTCTTCCTTTTTTTGACTTACCAAAATAAACCAATCCTGCACAGTAAAGAGAAGCGGCCATGGCAACAAATCCTGAAAGTGTTGTTGAACCTTTTTGAAGAACAATAGATGTTAATGCAAAAAAACCGAAGAGAATTTTTTTCCCTGTATCTTTGTTGTACAAAATAAGAGTTATAAAGATAAAAAACAGAGGTCCTGCATAAAGCGAAACAAAATCTGGATTATAAAGACTTGCATATACGGTTTTATTTGCAAAATTTACATTCAAATTTATTCCTTTTGCTCGTTGTGCTGACGTAAGAACTAAATTTTTATAAAAAGGCACTTCAAACAGGTTCAAGCCGCTGTATTGTAAAAGCCCCATCAAATAGACAAAAGAAACACCTATTGTGGCAAACTCTAAGGTTCTTATTACATCTTTTTCAGACTCAACTACACAAAATGTGTAATACATCATAATTACAACACCCATGTAAACCCAGACCGTTTCAAACCATTCCAGAGTTCCATGAAGCATTATATTTTTGTACTTACAAAAAATTGATGACAGAACAATCAGAAGTAAATAAACTGCCATTAAGATAAATTCATTCTTGAAAACCGGCAATTTTCTATTTTTAAGAGATTTAAAAACTAGAAGCCCAGCCATTACAAACGCAGTTATTCCAATAAAAAAGTTCTTCCAATACAAAAATAAATCTATGTATTTTTTTGTGTCAGAAAACCACGGAAATCTCGTCAAATACGTATCATATTCATGGCTTTTCACAATCATTGGAATTACGCCCAATGCCAATACTGATGGAATTATCCATAGGTTCGTTTCACTTTTTTTCTTTTTCTGATTTTTCATTTTAACTAATTATACATTATTCAGTATATTTTTTACCAAATTTTTTCCGAGACTTTCGTAAATTTTCGCACATCCCTGTCCATATATATAGCAGAGAAAAATTAATCTTATTTTTTTTGGAGCTATATTCATGGAAATTAAAAACATCCAAACAAATCACGTTTACAAAGACAGTCTTTTCAAAAGAATCTTTGGGCGCGAAGAGCACAAAGACTGGCTTCTTTCCCTTTACAACGCAGTAAACAATTCAAACTGCACAGAGGAAGATATCCTCGAGATTACCACAATCGATAACATCATTTATCTGAACATGAAAAATGATGTCAGTTTTCTTATTGATTCTCAGATGAACCTTTATGAACATCAAAGCACCAGTAATCCTAATATGCCGCTTAGAGGATTATTTTACTTTTCGAATCTTTATCAGGCTTATCTTACAAAGATGGACTTGAATATCTTTAGTTCCAAACTATTGAAAATTCCAACTCCTCAGTTTATAGTTTTTTATAATGGAATTTCAGAACAACCAGACAAATCATATTTAAAGCTTTCGGACGCTTTTATGCATCCGCTTTCAGAAGCTCAGAAAACCGACTTTGAATGGACAGCAACTATGCTGAACATAAACAAGGGCCACAATTCTGAGCTTATGGAAAAATGCCGCGCTTTAAGAGAATATTCACTATTTGTCGGACGCGTTCAGAATAATCTTTTGAAGGGCTTAACCAAAATTGATGCAGTAAATGAAGCTGTTGAATATGCCTCTAGAGAAAACTTTCTGGACGGCCTATTTAAAAGAGAACGATCGGAGGTATTACAGGTGAGTCTCACAGAATTTGACATGGAGGAATACGGCCGTCATCAGTATCGCGATGGCCATGAAGACGGTATCTCTGAAGGTCGTGAAGCTCAACGCAAGGAAGACGAGGCTATCATAACTGCTCAGAAAGAAGAACTTTCTATAAAAGATGCAGAACTCTCCGAGCTCAAAAAGCTGCTCTCCCAACATGGGATCCAGTTGCCAGAAACTCACAATTAAACTATAAGCAACAACAAAGCCACCCATTCTCGGGTGGCTTTGTTGTCTCCGCTTCATTACTGCCTTAATCAGTGATAATCATTTTTACAGATTTCTGGTAGCTATGTCGTCCGTATGTAGCTGTGAAGACTACAGTATACCATTTATCTGATTCAAATTTTGATACATCCATTTCTTCAGGGAAATCTACATTTGAGCCTTGAGTCATATTTGTTATTGTACTTGCCCATATAGCTTCATAACTGCCAGCCTTATATGCAACTCCAGTTATCGAATCAAACACAACACCTTTTGGAAGTCCACTAATGTAATTAATTCTTTCGTAATCTTGCTGGTCGTTGGCATCACCTGAAACCAAAGTCGTTGGCAGTAATTCATATTCTGTTTTGCTTATGACGTTTTTGTCTGTCCAAGACAATTTATTATCAATTCCACTTGCTTCGCTCTTCAAACCATATGCTTCTGTTTCGTGATATACAGTCTTTTGTCCAGCATTTAATTGATTATATGCATTTGTGTTCAGATAATTTACAGTTGGAAGGTTAATTCGCCATTGTACATAATTTCCAGCGGTTTTTGAAAATCCTACAGTTGGATCGCTAGGCGTATTACTAGGTAAACTGAATGAACCATGAGTTCCCGAAACAGCTGACTGATTCAAATGAATCCATTCAGATCTCAAATCATAAGATTTCGGGTCATTGTAAGGCAAAGTTGTTTCGCTAAAATCATGTGGATCTTTTATTGGATAGTATTTTGCCCAAAGTTCAAGATTTTTTATGCCTTTGTATTTACCAGCAATATTGTATTTATTTGTTGCAGCTTTTATATCTGCTTCTGATACATCTTTTGAAACATCATCAACCCAATATTTAAAAGCTACTATATCGTTCTGGCCAGCAACATGATAATCAGTGTCCATAACTTTCTGTAATGAACCAAATCCAAAGTTTGTATCTTTTGTGTAATCATAGTCGCAATCACCGTCTGTATCATATTTTGACCACAATCCACCGAGTAAGGCATTATCTCTAGCACCTGTTCCATTATTATCAGATGCATTTGAAGCAGAAGCATCTGTAGTAAGAGTTCCTGCCATTTTTCTTGAAACCATATTTCCTGCCCCATCTGAGTCCCAAAGATGAAGTCCGTCCCAATATGGAATTCCTGTTGCTGTTACCGATTCATTATTTCGGGTCATTCTGTCCTGAATTCCGAACATTACAAAATCATTTGATGTGTATTTTCCAGCCTGCGTATAAGGATCTGTAATATCATTTGCAGTTGAGTATCTTCCACCATTTAAATGATATATTACTTTATACATATTGATTGTATCGCTATCAAAAGGGTGTTTTGTCGGACTGCTGGAACCTCGTAAATCAACATAGGTCCATTCAGAAACGCCTGCAGTATTTACGGCGCGGATTCTTGCTAAGTATCTTTTTTCAAATGCAAATTTTAAGGTTAATTCGTTATTGTTTGCCCAAAGCCCGCCGCTCAAATACAAATCATCTGTTATTATTGCGCGCTCATAAGGATTAAAGTCCAATTCTACAGTTTCAGTTGAATGAGCAGTTTTATATTTTTCCCAGTTTATATCATCAAGATTTCCCATATAGTTTGTTTGGGCATAAAGATGTGTTGTATCTGTGTCTTTATGGGAAGTTAAATCCATCAGCTGCATTTCAAAATATTCTTCGTAATTATCTGAATCTGTCCACTCAAAATAAACCTGATATTCGTCAGTATTTAGATTCTGTGAATCCTCAATAAAACTTGCCATAAATCCGGTTGGAGCTGCCGGCTTTATCGGTTCTGAATTAGCAATATACACTGGAGATGTAATATCGCGGTTAGGCATTACAATTACAATGTCAGACCAGATAAATAATTTTGTTGTATTGTCAGAAGCCATATATGTTACTTCAAGTGTATAAACTCCGGACTTCATGACCATATTGTAATTCTTGAAAAACGAATCATTTCCATATGCATGGCTTCCGTCATTTCCAGGAGTCCACCCGTCAGAACGTGTAGAATTTGGTGCAACATAAACCACTGTAGATTTGCCAAAATAATCTTTTGCCGACTCATTTGTAAGCATGTCTTTCAATTCAATTTTTGTAGATCCACCCGGCACTTTGTTCCATTTATCAAGAACCAGATCAAAGTTTAAGGTAGACCGGCCAGGGAGATTATTAGATGCAAGTCTGAACTCTGCAACGCCTGAATCATTTCTTAAGTCTATAAATGAAGAAGCACTCAATACAGCATCGTCTCTTAATTTAGCTTCTTTATCGGAATAAATATTATAGTTTATGCCATCATACTTAACCGCATAAAGTGTCAGATTATATGATGCATTTTCCATCATAATGGTGAATTTTCCGTCTGTAATTGCAGTTCCCTGATAATCAGATTTTCCAGTTCCAAGCGGCACTGTTGCACCAGCAGTTCCACTAACCTTTACAAGTTTTCGTTCAGGATGCTCTTCATTTGCTTTTGAATAAACAAGCCAGAATGCATAATCAGAAAGAATATTACTGTCGGCGCTTATAGTTCGGCTATTGTTTTCATTTTCATGATTACTGTTATTTGTCTTTACATAATCGTTGAAATTCACAATTTCTGATTTCAATTCTCGTTCCTGTGTGTAATATGAACTTACGTTTGTAATACAGGAACAAAAACTCAAAGCAAAAAATGAGAAAACTGTAGATACAATTATTCTGATTACTTTTTTCACCCAAACCCCCTTTTTCAGTTTTTCGGTATTTTTAAATATGTCTTTAGAATTTGTTATTTTGCTAATACATAGACATAAAATAGATTTAGAAAAGAAACTTTCCAACAAGGGATTCGTCAAAGACGAATCCCTTGTAAAGGAATCTTATTTTAAGATTCCTTTGTCATTACAAACCTTAGTCAGTAATGAGGAAAGTTGCACTTGTTTTGTAAGAATACTTTCCGTATTTTGCTTCAACTACAACTCTATAGTTCTGACCTTTATTCCAGTTTGAAATATCAATCTTATCAAAGGTCAAAGCAGAACCTGCTTCAGGACCTGCTGCTTTGAATGACCATCCAGCTTCATAGCCTGTAGGTTTATATGCAATAGCACGAACTGAATCGTATTTAACACCTTTTGGCAAACTGTATACCCAGTCAACCTTTGTGTAATTTGCTTTATCTGTTGCAGAAAGTGCTGCATAATCAGCTGGAGAAATTGCAGCAGCATCAGTTGCGTTATGATTTGATGTACTATAAGCAGATGTAAGAACATAAGCTTCAGTTTTTCTAAAGCTTTCTTTATTTGCCGGAGCATTGTCTGTATCTGTATAATCTGAATTTGTTACATAAACAACTTTTGGAACTGTAAGAGCCAGGTGAAGGTACACACCTTCATATTTTGAAAGTAATGCGTGTGATGCAGTTTCTTTATCATCTAATTCATCATCAACTGCTGCAACTGTTCCAGTTTTAGACTGTTTGTATGTAATCCACTGGTTATTAATATTGTACTGAGTTGGGTCATCATATCTTGCATAAGCTGTCATTGCAGGAATTGGATCATTGATTGGCTGATATTTTGCCCAAAGTTCAACATTCTTAAAACCTTTATAACCTGTTGATATATTATACTTACTGGTCTGTGCTTTAATTGCAGCTGGAGTTGGGTCCTTTGTAGGATCATCTACCCAGTAAAGGAAAGCAGCAATATCTCTAAAATCAGAATTACTTGTATTGTGGTAGTTTGTTTCTTCAACTCTCTGCAAAGAACCTTTACCAAAGTTCACATCTCTATAATATGTTTTTGGATCATTTGTATCATCCAAACCATGGTATTTAAGGTCTCCGTTTGTATCAAAGTCATCCCAAAGTCCACCAAGCAATGCTTCATCTTTTGCATTTGTTCCATTATCATCTTCAGCATCCTTTGCGGTATCATCTTTTTTCAGTTTTCCCCCAAAGTCTGTACTTTTTGATTTCATTGCAACTGGACTAGAGTTTGAATCTTCAAAAATATGGAAACCATCCCAATAATCAAGTGCTGTAGCATCAGTTGTTGGTGCTACTCCACCCCTTGGAGTTTTATCCTGAATGTTATAAACAACAAAATCGTCAGTTGTATAGTTATTTGCCTCTGCAGAATCATAAGGATCTGTTACAGTCTCTCCAGTTTTTACATAACGACCGCCATTCAGGTGGTACACAATTTTGTAAATATTGATTGTATCACTGTTGAAGGCTGCATTTAAAGGTTTATGAGAAGTCTCATCACTGGCATCTGGAGCATATGCCTTACGGCTACCATCTGAGTCTTTTGTATTGAATGCTGCAAGGTCTACATAAGTATAAGGAGAATCACCTGCTGAGTTTACAGCTTTAATACGTGCAAGATAACGGTGTCCCATCTGCAAAGTAAGAGTAATCTTTGTATTATTTGCCCAAAGTCCGCCATCATTTGGGTTAACACCTGTATCATAGTACATAGAGTAGTTTTGAACAGGATTTATATGTGGGTCAAATACTGTAACAGGTGCAGTATTTTGGTCGACAAAGTTATCCCATGCAGCATTATCTTTATTAGCACCACCTATATCACCAATATTTCCGTTGATGAAATTAGTATCAAGACCTGCATAAAGCTGTGCTGCTGCTGATGGATCATCTGCATCACAGTTAATAACTTCAAGAACAAAATATTCTTCAAGATTACTTTGGTCTGTCCATTCAAAGTAAACTTCATAGTCTTCTTCTACAGGATTCAGGCTTGCAGGAAGGTATGATGCCATAAAGTATAATGGTGCTTCTGGTTTTTTTGGATTTGAATCTGAAATATACACTGGTTCTGTAAGAGGTCTGTTTGGAAGAACAACCATATTGTCAGACCATACGAACAGTTTTTTATTATGTTCGTCGTAGAATGTTACAAAAAAGTTATAAATACCAGACTTCAAAAGCTTCTTATATTCAACGTAGTATGAAGTTACCCCATAGTTTTCGGCAGTACCTTGAGTCCATCCGATTTTTTCTACTGTTACTTTAGTTGTTGCAGCAGGAGAATCACCTGTTTTTACTTCTTCATTAGTAAGGAAATCACGGATTTCCATTTCAACTTTTCCAACTGGTTTTTCTCCCCATTTATCCAGAACAACATTAAATTGTGCCAATGCTGTTCCTTCAAGGTTGTTTGAAGTCATTGTAAAGTTTGCACTACCAGAATCATTTCTTAAATCGATATAAGAAGTACCACGAATAATAGCATTCTTTGCAAGATCTGCATGATTTGCTGAAAGTTGATACTTTTTATCATATGTTGAATCTGCTGTAACAGCATACAGGTTTAACTGATAAGCTTTTCTCTGAAGATTAATTTTAAAGCTACCATCTGTTAATGCAGTTAAATCATTTGTTGTGAGCGTTGTACCTTCACTGCCAGAACCGTTTGCTCCTAAAGCTATATTACCATTATCTGAAACCTTAACATAGGTTTTTGTTGTCTGTCCAACTTCGTTATAAACAAGCCACCAGGCAAGTCCACCAAGAGTTTCGGCTGAAGGCATAATAGTACGAGCAGAGCTGTTTTCTTTTGATTCAGCTACAAAATCCGAATAGTTTGTAATGTTACCTGTAAGCACCACGTCTGAACTTTCAGTTGAAATCACCGTCAGCCCGGAGCTACATCCAATCATGAAGACTGCAGTGACCATAGCCACTACAGCGACCAATAATTTGTGTGTCTTTCTCATAGACACCTCCTTTGTAGTAAGGCTTTAACAAAGCCGTTTTTATGCGGCATTGCGGGAAAACTCTCGGGAACTTTCTCCGAAAGGGCTCTCTCCGAGTAAGTTATCCCATGCCGTGTTTTAAAGCCGCGGCTCGAGTCGTTCCTAAGAACGTTCCCGTAATGCCGCCGCATAAAGCGCTAATTAACCCTGTAGAAGGATTTGTATATTACCAGTGCAGCAGAATCGGTAAGCACTTTTCCCTCTTTATTGGTTACTTTCAGCTCTATTTTGTAAGTTCCAGGAGGTAAAAGATCTTCTACATCCGGAATGTACATATAAAGCTGTTTAGCCCATAGAGGAATATATCCTGGTATATCCAACGCTTCATAATTAATGTTTGTAAACCCGTATCCATTTTCGATATAGGTTTCCTTTATTTTATAAATATTCCACTCATAACTTTCTGCTTGCGGTGCAAAAAGACAAAGTGTCATATCTGACCCTACTAGATATAAGTCAGCAAGCATCTCTTTTTCGGCATAATCTGCATCATCTACCGAATACGACACTTCCTGTCTTACAGTAACTGAATCAACATAATCATTGGCCAGTTGATTAAAACCGTTTGAGCACGCTATCAGGCATAACCAGGAAACAGCAAGTGTTACTCCTAGTGCCCACATTTTTAAATCTATTCGTACCTTCTTCATCAGATATCGCCCACCTTAATGCGATACCCAACACCGGCAAAGAAACTTAACAAGTTTACATACCCTTCAGGTCCCCATATTCCATCATATTTAGTTCCAAACTGTGCAGAAATTCGTTTCCACGCAGCACCAAATTGAATTTCCCAGTTGAATCCTGGGAAAAATCCGTTCATTCCAAAACCCGGATAATAATATGTGTAAAAAGATCCACCGAACTGAAACTCTCCAAAAAACTCCAGGTCTTTGTTTTTAAAAGGTTTTATGCAGACCCCAATTGGCGCCACTACATTGATTCCAAGTAAACGGGGGTTTGGAAGCAGAATGTTAGAACCTTCAATTCTATAAGGAGCACTTGGGAATCCGTATAAAACCGGCTCATAAATATTTACACCTACTAATCCACCAAAATAAAAAGGTCTCAGTAATTCACCATTTGTATAACCTGCCGAAGCACTTAAACCATATCTCCAAGGCTCCATTGCAGTATCACCATTTGCTCTCAGTTCAATTGAATGAGCATTTCGCCATTTACTTGAGTCTTCTCCAATTCCCGAAATAGCACCCTTATTCAAACTTGGGCCTTTTGCTCCTGGTTTAAGGATTACATCGTCTACAGCCAGAAGGAATACAGTTCCGTTTTCGTGTCCTACAAGCAGCTTGCTTTCGTCACCGCTGAAAGCAAAATCGTTAATTGATTCAAGACGGAACGGTGGAATCCAACCGATTTCTACGCCTTCAGTAATGCTGAACAGATAGATGCCATTGTTTTCACACTGAACGTAAAGTGTATCTCCG
>JAZQNJ010000097.1:0-13654 GCA_045627285.1 Treponema sp.
TAATGTCCATAAACATTACCTGTTTTACAACTTTTGGTCCTGTAATAAACATCTGAGAGATCTTATCTACTGTAAAGATAAAGTCTGTAAGTCCTGGAGAATATACAGCACCGCCGGCACATGGTCCAGCAATGATTGAAATCTGTGGAATGACGCCTGAAGCGCGTACGTTCTGATAGAAAATATCACCGTAACCGCAGAGTGCATCAACGCCTTCTGGAATACGAGCTCCACCCGAATCATTTACACCAATAACTGGACATTTATATTCAATTGCCTTTGCAATAAGTTCCGCAATTTTCTGACCGTGAACTTTACCCAGCGAACCGCCTTGTACTGTAAAGTCCTGGGAATAAACTCCGACTTTTTTGCCGTTTACTGTTCCAAAACCTGTGATTACACCATCGTAAGGAAGTTCTTTTTTGTCCATTCCGAAGTTTGTACACTGATGTCTCGCTCCGGCGTAAATTTCCATAAAGCTGTCTTTGTCGCAAAGAAGGTTGATTCTTTCAATTGCGTGAAGCTTTCCCTTTGCATGCTGTTTTTCAACGTTGTATTCAAATGCCATAGTTTTTCCTCGAAATATCTAATTCAAAAAAAGAATATTCCAATCGCCATAAAGTGTCAATATGACAAAATATGTAAAAATGTCATTTTAATTTTTAATGTGTTTTTCTAGTATTCTCCGGCTGCCTTGATTTTGTACTTTGCGTAAAGGGTTTTTCCACCGGCCTTCAGCTCATCTTCCCGAGGAATAAAGTTGTATTTTGTTCTCATAAGCCCAAAAGCCTGGTGTAAATCATTTCCTGAGTTTTCGATGCATTCTTTTAGGCTGGCTTTATATTCCTCCAGCCGGATAGTGTCAATTCTGACTTCTTTTGTATCTCTTGTATCAACAGCAATCCATTTTTTTCCGGTCCATTTAAGGGTTACTTCTTCATTTTTTCTGATGATCGAAAGGAGGGTTTCTTCAGCATCTTCCTTTCTGTACTGTATAAGATTATAAGAAACCTGGTGTGTGATTGTCTGGCCTTTAACCAGGTTAATACCTTCCTGTTGACCAAGAGGCTTTTTTCTGTCCTTTCTTACAGGATAGTTAAATTCCACATTGGCATCTTTACCATCGATCATAAAGTTTGTAATGCCAAACTGCCTGTAATTCTTCTTTCCTTCAAAAAAGAGCCACTGAGAAGGTGTGAGTGTTGCTGTTTCAGGATCCCAGGCCATAGGCTGTCTGTTTTCCAGGTAGAAAATTGTAACTGCTTCAGAGAAGGGCTTCATATTTTTTCCTTTTATTACTTCATCAACAACTGTTACATCTGTGCGGGCCATGCCTGTGTATAATGTTTCTACAGTTTCAATGGAGGTAAGTCCCATGGAAGTAGCTTTTTTCATGTTGGTTTTATGGAAGGAGTTAAAGGTGTATAAGGCCGCTATCATAATAACTGCGCAAAAACCAATCCGTTTGTTATTTCTTCGATAAAATCGTACGGTCTTGATGATTTTTGTCTGTCTCGATGTAAATTTTGTTTTTGATTTTACAAAAGAGGCGTCTTCCTCAGTTCCTCGGCCCTTTATTCCCTCAGCTACGCTTTCACTTGTAAGAAGCTCAGCTCTGGCTACGTTCAAAAGACGAAGTTTTTCGGCTTTTTCGTTTTGAAATCGTTTTTCACCAGCTGCAATTCTTTTTTTTCCTTTTACAGAAAGTCCCGCATCAATTATTTCACAAAGCTTTAAATCTGCGGCAGGAACCTGGTATTTTGATGGAATAAAGTTTCTGTCAGTAATATCTTCCTGTCGTTTTTCAAGATCAGTTTCAGTGAATGGAAAGCGCTTTGTGTAGATTCTGTAGGCAATGACAGCCCGGGTAAAGAGGGCGGAAAGTTTTCGTTCAAGTCCCTTGTTAAGATATTTTCCCTGAATCTCGCCGTAATCCCTGGAATTTGAAGTGCATTCATCAACAATCCTGCCTGGAAGGAGAAGTACCTGTGTACAATCTTCCGAACTGCTTCTGTTAATTACGATTCCTCCAGCTCCAGGCAATACAGGATAATTGTTTTCTTCAAACGTATTTGAACTGATGAATAAATCACAGGCTTTAAGGGCAGCTATTCCATTTTCTTCAGAAAAATCCTGCTCAAGGGTGTAGTCTGCTTTGAATTCTCCTTCAAAACGAACAAGTCCATCGCTGCCGGTTGTAATAGTTTCAAAGTTCCATGAGCAGGTCTCACATCGGTCACTGAAAATTTTTACAAGAAAGCCGGATTCATCAAGTTTTTTGCCCAAATCAGTGTGGCCGAAGGCCTTTTCATCAAGATATGAATTTAAGGTGATTTTATTGTCAGTTAAAGAAAGAAAAGATTTATCCATAATTATAATTTAAATAAAAAGATAATAATGGACAAGAAAAAAAGCCTGAAAACCAGAATGATCTTACAATTCCTGGTTTCAGGCTATGAATCTTCAGAAAAGATTATTATTTATTTGTGCTGAAGTATTTTTCGTAGGCTTCTGCCATTTTTTCTTCTGTGTAAACAGCAGACGATGTACGGTTGTAAGGTGTTTCAGCTGCTTTTTTTGTAAGCTCTGTTACAAAAGTTGATTTTGGAAGAAGCATCAGAACATAGATTGTACCGTCCTTGTCCTTGTACATATCAACCTGCTGAGTACCGTTAAGGACAGCTTCTGTAGACTGGAGAGCATTTTCTGTAAGTGCTGCCAGGTACTGTCTGTCTCCGTCGGCTCCCTGATCATCAACAAGAGTCTGAGTAACACCTTTTACAGTTGTTTCTACAGCTTGAGCAAGTTCAAGCCGTGCCTGGGCTGTTGCCATTTTGTGGGAAGTGAAATCGTTGGAGAGCTTTCCTGCACCAACTGCGTAAAGTCCGGCATTGTCTTTCCTTCCTTCATAAACCCATGCTGGTTTTCCTTCTTTTTCGGCCTGCTGTGCAGCTGCAGTTGGCTGTGAACCACAGCTTATGAACATAGAAACGACTGCAGTAAGAACTGTAAGCATGATAGTAATCTTATAAATTTTTTTCATTCAAATCCTCCGGATGTTAATTATACTTAGATTATAACACAAAAATTATAACACAAAAAATCATGATAGGAGCCAGTGTTTTTATATAACAAAAGATAATATGCCATAACAAAGTTTTACTTAGCACAGATAAATTAAAAAAAGTATAATCCTATCAATCATGAAAATAGGAAAGCTCCTTACTGGACTGGAAAAAAAGTATCTGTTCTATTCTCTTTTAACTCCTGTCGTTATGATTGGTGAAGTCATTATGGAAACTTTTATTCCTCTTATCATGTCAAAAATAATAGATGAAGGAATTGCCAGAAATGACCTGCATTATGTGTATATAACAGGTTTAATAATGATTGCCGCCACTGTGTTTTCTCTTGTTTGCGGAGCTGCCGGCGGAAGGCTTTCTTCCGTTGCTGCCTTCGGGTTCAGCAAAAATCTTCGGTTTCGACTGTTTAAAAACGTTCAGTTTTTTTCTTTTTCTCAGATAGATAAATTTACCACAGGCTCTCTTGTAACAAGGCTTACAACTGATGTTACTAATGTGCAGAATACATATCAGAATATGATTCGGGGAATGATTCGTTCCCCAATGATGCTTTTATGCGGTACAGTCATGGCTTTATTTATAAATGCACGACTGGCCAGCCTTTTTTTGATATCAATTCCTGTTCTGGCAGTCCTCCTTGCGTTTATTACAACAAGGGCATATCCACGCTTTAAGATAATGTTTAAAAAATACGACCGTCTAAACACTGTTGTCCAGGAAAACCTTATAGCAATCCGGGTTGTTAAAGCATTTGTTCGCAGCAACTTTGAAAATGAAAAATTTCAGGATATAGCCTCCCAGGTCAGGGATGCTCAGGTAAAAGCTGAAAAAACAGTTATTTTTATGGCCCCTGTTATGAAACTTACAATTTACGTATGTATAATTGCGACTTTGTGGTTTGGCGGAAACATGGTTCTTCGCGGGTCCATGAAAACAGGAGAACTTGTAAGCTTTCTTACTTATGTAACTCAAATTCTTATGAGCCTGATGATGCTTAGCATGATGTTTGTTCAATTTGTGCTTACAGGTGCCTCCGTAAACAGAATTATGGAAATACTTGAAGAAAAATGTGAAGAATCCCCGGCAGATCAAAGCACTTTATCAGTAGACGCCCCAGAAAATGGGGAAGTGCAGTTTAAAAATATTTTCTTCTCTTACAGCAATGACCCGAATAACTGCGTGTTAACCGATATAAACCTTACCATTCCTTCAGGAGCTACAGTAGGGATTATTGGTGGAACAGGGGCATCAAAAACAACACTTGTTTCCCTTATTCCAAGACTTTATAAGCCTTTGTCCGGTTCAATTCTTCTTGCTGGAAGAAATGTCAGTGAATACAGTTATCATCAGGTTAGACAGGCTGTATCGATGGTTCTTCAGAACAATGTGCTTTTTAGTGGTACCATAGGTGAAAATCTGAGGTGGGGAGATCCTGCTGCAACAGACAGCCAGCTGGAAGATGCCTGCAGAAAATCAGATGCCCTGGATTTTGTAAAATCATTTCCAGAAGGTTTTAATACCATGCTGGGACAGAACGGTGTTAATTTAAGCGGTGGTCAGAAACAGCGTCTTTGTATTGCAAGGGCTCTGCTGAAAAAGCCAAAGCTTCTTATACTTGATGATTCCACCAGTGCTGTAGATACTTCCACAGACTTAAGAATACGAAAAGCCTTAAAGGATTTTTTGCCGGAAACTACAAAAATCATTATTGCCCAGAGAATAGCCTCAGTAAAAGATGCTGATTTTATTGTGGTAATGGATGATGGAAAAATTAACGGAACTGGAACTCACGAAAGACTTCTTGAAGAAAACAAAATTTATAGAGAAGTCTATGAATCCCAGATGAGCAAAAACTAAAAGAGGAACTATGCCACCAGTAAAGATGAGGGGCGTTCAGCGTCCCAAAAATACAGCAAAGACAATCCGCAGACTACTTGGCTATATGGGAGCCTTTAAATTCCTATGGCCCCTTGTTTTTTTCTTTGTTCTTCTGGAAGCCGGAGCTGAAGTTTATGGTACTTATCTGATTCGGCCGGCAGTAAATGATTATATTGTTCCTTATATCGGTCATCAAAATCCAAGTCTTGGTGCTTTCTTTGATTTATGTATAAAACTTGCTATGGTTTATCTGGCAGGAAGCATTTCAACCTATATTGTACACAGATTTCTTCTATACATATCAACATCTACACTGTTTAATATCCGCCGGGAACTGTTTGATCATGTTTCAAAACTTCCTTTAAAATATTACGACACAAGAAATCATGGTATTCTTATGTCTCTTTACACAAACGATACAGATACCCTTCGAGATATGTTCAGCCAGAGTATTCCACAGCTTTTGACAGGAATGGTACAGGTTACAGGTGTTTTCTGTATGATGATTTATCTGAGCATACCTCTTACTGTTGTAATGATAATAACTATTGCCATAATGCTTGTTATTGGTGCCAGAATCGGAAAACTCAGTCAAAATGCTTACAGGTCGCAGCAGGCTAATATTGGAGCAGTAAACGGCTATATTGAAGAACTTATTGAAGGTCAGAAAATCGTTAAGATTTTTACAAGAGAAACTGAAACCGAAAAACAGTTTCAGGAGCTTAACGAAAAGCTTTGCCAGGCAGGAACAAGGGCCTCTACCTTTGCCAGCATTCTTGGTCCAGTTATGAATAACTTTTCCCATCTGCAGTACACACTTGTGGCTGTTACAGGTGCTATTCTTGTCATAAGGGGAGCGATGGATCTTGGAACAATTGCCAGTTTTCTTCATTCAACACGTTCTTTTTCCAGACCACTTTCCCAGCTAAGCCAGCAGTTCAATGCAATTCTTAATGCCCTTGCCGGTGCCGAACGAATTTTTGCAGCTATCGATGAAGACCCTGAAACAGATGAAGGGCAGGTAATCCTTGTTAATGCAACAGAAGTTGATTCAAAATTCTCCAGAGACGGAGACATTCACCTGGTCCAGAGTTTTGCAAGAACAGGCACCTGGGGCTGGAAAACTCCCGGACTTAACACATTAAAAAAACTGGCAGGAGACATAGTTTTTACAGATGTCAACTTTTCTTACGATGGGCAGGTCAAGGTACTGAACAATATTAATCTTCATGCAAAACCAGGACAGAAAATTGCCCTTGTAGGTTCAACTGGTTCAGGAAAAACAACAATTACAAATCTCCTCACCAGATTTTATGACCTGGATGCTGGCTGTGGAATGATTACTTACGACGGAATTCCTATTAACGATATAAGAAAATCCGATCTGCGACAGTCCATGGCCATGGTTTTGCAGGATACACATCTTTTCTCCGGCACAATTATGGAAAATATCCGGTACGGAAAACTTGAAGCAACTGATCGTCAGGTGTACAAGGCTGCAGAACTTGTTAATGCAGATTCCTTTATCCGCCATCTGCCAGAAGGCTACAATACACAAATCACAGGCGACGGAACAAACTTAAGTCAGGGCCAGCGACAGCTTCTTGCCATTGCCCGTGCAGCAATTGCAGATCCTCCTGTTCTTATTCTGGATGAAGCCACCAGCTCCATTGATACAAGAACAGAAACGTTGATCGAAAAGGGCATGGATACCCTTATGGAAGGCCGTACTGTCTTTGTAATTGCCCACCGTCTTTCTACAGTACGTAATGCAGACCTCATAGTTGTGCTGGAACACGGCTCAATTATCGAGCAGGGAACACATCAGGAACTGCTGCAGCTTCAGGGACGTTACTATCAGCTGTATAACGGTGCCTTTCAGCTTGATTAGTCAAATATAACAATTATAACAATTTTTAATTTTACAGTTAAAATTTTGCCCTTTATACTGAATTTATGACCTTGTGGTCATATATACATTATCGGAGGCAATTTTTAATGAAAAAAATTCTTGCTGCTGTTTGCGGCCTTATCTGTGCTGCAACTTTCTTTTCTTGTTCAAAGAAGTCTGCCGATGCAGGCTCTCTCGTTGTTTACGGTTCATGTGAAGAAGAATATCTTTCTGCCGTATGTGCTCAGTTTGAAAAGCAGACTGGTGTAAAGACAACATACCAGCGTCTTTCAACAGGTGAAGTTCTTACAAAAGTTGGAGAAGAAAACGGAAGTCCTTCTGCTGATGTATGGTTTGGTGGTACAACTGACCCATATAACGAAGCAACTCTTAAAGGCCTCCTTGAACCATACGACGCTAAAAATGCAAAGCATCTTGTTGGACCACAGTTTAAAGAAAAAAATAACCACTGGTTTGGTATTTACCGCGGTATCCTTGGTTTCTTCTGGAACAAAGAAGAAATGGCCCGACTTGGACTTGTTGCTCCAAAAGACTGGGATGACCTCAAAAATCCAGAATACAAAGGTCTTATTTCATTTGCTAACCCGAACACAGCCGGAACAGGTAAACTTATTGTAAACACAATGGTTCAGATGAAAGGCGAAAAAGAAGCAATGGAATATTTTGCTGCAGTAGATAAAAATATCTGTCAGTACACAAAATCAGGTTCAGGTCCATCAAAGCTCGTTCCAAAGGGAGAAGTTGTAATCGGTGTAGGCTTCCTTCATGACGTTGTATATCAGATTGTAGACAATGGTTACAATAACATTGGTATGACAGCTCCAGCATCTGGAACATCATACGAAATCGGTGCTACTGCAATCTTCAAGGGTGCAAAAAACATGGACAATGCCAAAAAGTTCATCGAATTTGCACTTTCTCCAGACTGTGTAAATATTGCTCAGGACAACGGTTCATATCAGTTCCTGGTAATTGACAATGCAAAACCTGTAGATGCTGCAGTTAAGGCCGGTCTCGATAAAATCGAAACAATTGTATATGACTTTGACGATGCAAAACTCAACGGACCAAAATATTACGGAGAATTCTTCGAAGTAATCGCACAGGATGACCGCGTTAAGACTAAATAATTTTAAGACGACGGGCGTCTCCCCCGGGCAAAGCCCGGGGGCCGGCGATTCTGCCACTCGGTAACCCTCGGTCCTACGGACTGGCTGCGCCATGGCTCCAATGCCTGACGCAGCATCTTTTTAAACACGGAGCAACAATGGCAACACAGGGTAAAACACTGGACAGAAAAAAGCTTCTTGCTGATCCAATTTTATTATCATCAATAATCGGGATTTTTGTATTCCTGATGCTTTTTATTCTTTATCCGCTGGCAATTCTTCTTACAGATTCTGCAGTAGTAGAAACTTCCACAATTGTTAATGATGTTAAGGAAACAACAAAAACTATAGGATTTGGCAATTTTGTCCGGATTTTTAAAATGACAAATTTCCGACATGCCATTTTCAATACTTTGTGGCTGGGAACCCTTACGGGACTTGGTTCCACAATTATCGGTTTTCTTTTTGCATATGTAGATGCCTATGTAGATACAGGATCTAAAATTATCCGCAAACTGTTTAATGCAGTCTCAATTCTTCCTGTAGTTTCTCCTCCTTTTGTACTTTCGCTTTCTGCTCTGTTCCTTTTTGGACGCACAGGGCTTGTAACAAGACAGATTTTTGGTTTTAACAATGTAACAATTACAGGCTGGCCGGGCATAGCACTGGTTCAGATTTTAACTTTCTTCCCTGTATGCTACATGATGCTGAAAGGTCTTCTTTTAAATATTGATCCTTCTCTGGAAGAAGCTGCCCGCAACATGGGCGCCAGCCGCTGGAGGGTTTTTACAACAGTAACATTTCCTCTTCTTCTGCCGGGAATCGGAAATGCTTTTTTAGTTTCTTTTATTGAATCAGTTGCCGACTTTGCAAATCCTATGATTATCGGCGGTAACTTTGATACTCTGGCAACTTCAATCTATCTTCAGCTTACAGGGGCCTATGATAAATCTGGTGCAACTGCAATGGCTGTAGTATTACTCGTGATTTCAATGGGATTATTTATCCTTGAAAAATACTGGCTTGAACGAAAATCCGTTGCAACTCTTACAGGAAAAGCCAGCCGCGGTCGTCAGCTTACAACAGATCCTTCTGTGCGCTATCCTCTTGTAACATTTTGTGCTTTAATTTCACTCTTCGTTCTCATTATGTATGCTCTTGTTCCTCTTGGATCTCTCTTTAGGCTGTGGGGCAGGGACTATCACTTAAGCCTTAAATGGTATCTGTATATATTTAAAAATAACGGATACCGCGTATTTACAGACTCCATGCTTCTTTCTGCAATTGCGTCTCCAATTACAGCATTCCTGTCTATGATTATTGCTTACCTTGTTGTTAAGCGTAAATTCATGGGTAAGGGAATTATGGAATTTGTTTCAATGCTGGCTATGGCTGTTCCTGGAACCGTACTTGGTGTTGGCTTTATTCGTGGTTTTAATTCAGGTATTTTCCACACCGGCTTTATGAGCAGCCTTTACGGAACTGGAACTATCCTTGTAATCGTATTTATTGTCAGGTCTCTTCCAATTGGTACAAGATCCGGCATTGCAGCCCTTCGTCAAATTGACAAATCTATTGAAGAAGCTGCATACGATATGGGGGCTGACAGCGGTCGTGTATTTATGACAGTCACTCTGCCTCTCATAAAAGAAAGTTTTATTTCAGGACTTGTAACAACATTTGTCCGGTCTATCACTGCTATTTCGGCAATAATTCTTCTTGTAACACCGAATTATCTTCTTATTACGGTAAGAATTAATGAATTTGCAGAAAAAGGCAGTTATGGAATTGCCTGTGCCTATGCAACAGTGCTTATCATTATTACTTACGCAGCTATCTGTCTTATGAACCTTCTGCTTGGAAGATTCGGTAAAAGCAAATCTGCAGAACTCTAAATTACAGGAGCTAGAACTATGGAAACTAAAACACCAAAAGGCGTACGCCTCGATCACATAACAAAAATCTATCAGGATCCAAAAACAAAGCAGGACTTTAATGCTGTTGACGACATCAGTCTGGACATTAAACCTGGCAGCTTCGTAACTCTGCTGGGACCTTCCGGCTGTGGTAAAACAACAACTCTCCGCATGATTGCTGGTTTTGAAAGCCCTGACAAAGGAGAAATTTATCTTGGAGAAGAGGCTATCAATGAGCTTACTCCAAACAAGCGGGATACAGCCATGGTATTCCAGAGTTATGCTCTTCTGCCTCACTACAATGTATTTGACAATGTTGCCTACGGCTTAAAAATCCGCAAGGTTCCAAAAAACGAAATCAAAAAGCGTGTAATGGATATGCTTGCTCTTGTAGAACTGGATGGTAAGGAAGAACGCATGACAAACCAGCTTTCCGGCGGTCAGCAGCAGCGTGTTGCACTTGCCCGTGCCCTTGTTATGCAGCCGGGAGTTCTTCTTTTTGATGAACCTCTTTCAAATCTTGATGCAAAACTCCGTGTAAGCATGCGTACAGAAATTCGTAAAATCCAGCAGAAGCTGGGAATTACTGCAATCTATGTAACACATGACCAGAGCGAAGCCATGTCTCTTTCTGACGAAATTATCCTTATGAACAAAGGAAAAATTGCCCAGAAGGGTACACCACAGGAAATCTACTATAAACCCGCCAGCGAATTTGTTGCTGACTTTATCGGCGAAGTAAACTTCCTTAAGGGTACAGTAAAATCAGCTTCAGAAGACCGTTGTGAAGTTGATGTTGACGGTGTAATTATTGAAGCAGGCTGCAGCAAAAAACTGGAAACCGGAGCAGAATGCAAAATCGTTGTTCGTCCGGAAAGTGCCAGACTTGCAGACAGCGGCTCAATTCCGTGTGAAGTAGTTCTTTCAACCTTTATGGGTGCATACCAGTACTATCAGGTACAGGCCGGTGGCGAATTATTAAAGATTCACGACTACAATCCTAGAGGTCATAAAATTTACAGTGCCGGAGATAAAGCCTGGCTTAATTTTGAAGGCAGTGATCTTCACGTGTTGTAAAAAGTAAACGCAGATAAACGCAGATGAACACAGATAAAAAGGATAGTTTTTTGCGTAAGGTTATGGAGCCCCTTTAGTTAAACGGTGGTTGAGCTTGTCGAAACTACCGTTTAATGAGCGTTAGCGAAGGGCGGAACAACCGGCCCGGCTGTAAAACAGCCGGGATACGTCCTTTTGAATAATTGAATAAGCCTCATTTTTGCATTATACTTTTTTGCTATATATCGACTTATATTTGAGGTTATTTATGAAAGCAATCGAATTGGAAAAAGCTTACAACCCGAAAGATTTTGAAGACCGCATTTACGGTCAGTGGGTTGAAAAAGGTTATTTTAAACCTGCAAGCGACACAGACTCTCCTGTACACGGACAGAAAATGTCCAATATCAAATATACAGTCGTGATTCCACCTCCAAACGTAACCGGTGTTCTTCACATGGGACACGGTCTTAACAACACACTTCAGGATGTAGTAGTTCGCTATCATCGTATGAAGGGTGATGATACTCTCTGGATTCCTGGTACTGACCACGCCGGTATTGCTACACAGAACGTTGTAGAAAAACAGCTTAAAAAAGAAGGCAAGGGCCGCAACGACCTTGGACGTGAAGCATTTATTGAACGCACATGGGATGTAACTCATGCTCATCACGACATTATTGTAAAACAGCAGAAAAAGCTTGGTAACTCTGTAGACTGGAATCGTGAACGCTTTACTTATGACGAAGGACTTTCAAAGGCTGTTCGCGACGTATTTGTTACTCTTTACGAACGCGGCCTTATGTACAAGGGACAGCGTCTTGTAAACTGGTGTCCTCGCTGTGGTACAGCTCTTGCTGACGATGAAGTTGACCATGAAGACACAAACGGTGCAATGTACCATCTTTACTATGAATATGCAGACGGTTCCGGAAAAATTGAAGTAGCCACAACTCGTCCTGAAACATTCTTTGGTGACACAGCTGTTGCCGTAAATCCTTCAGATGAACGCTACAAGTCTGTAGTTGGAAAAAAGCTCAAGCTTCCAATTACAGGTAAAGAAATTGAAATTATTGCTGATGATTATGTAGATAAGGAATTTGGAACCGGTATGGTAAAAATTACTCCGGCTCACGATCCTAACGACTGGGAAGTTGGTAAGAGACATAATCTTGAAGTTATTAACCTTTTAACTCCAGACGGAAAACTTAATGAAAATGTTCCTGAAAAGTACCGTGGTCTTAAACCTGAACAGGCACGCAAGCTTGTAATTGAAGATCTTACAGAAGCCGGACTTTTTAAGGGCGAAGAAAAAATGGTTCATTCAGTTGGTCACTGCTACCGCTGTAAGACTGTTGTAGAACCATATCTTTCTGACCAGTGGTTTGTAAAAATGAAGCCAATGGCAGAAAAAGCTCTTGCAGCATGGAAAAACGGAGACATTGTTTTCTATCCACGTAAATGGGAAAACACATATTCACACTGGCTTGAAAATATCCGCGACTGGTGTGTAAGCCGTCAGATCTGGTGGGGTCACCGTATTCCTGCCTGGTACTGTGAATGCGGCGAATGTACTGTAAGCCGTGAAGACGTTACAAAATGTCCAAAGTGCGGCAGTACAAACCTGCAGCAGGATCCTGATGTTCTTGATACATGGTTCTCTTCGTGGCTGTGGCCTTTCTCAACTTTAGGCTGGCCGACAGAAACAGAAGACCTTGCTAAATTCTATCCGACAACAGCGCTTGTAACTGCTTACGACATTATCTTCTTCTGGGTAAGCCGCATGATTATGGCTGGTCTTGAATTTACTGGTAAAGCTCCATTCAAGGATATTTACATTCACGGTCTTGTACGCGACAAGCAGGGACGCAAAATGTCTAAGTCTTTAGGCAACGGTATTGACCCTCTTGAAATTATTGACCAGTACGGTGCAGATGCCCTTAAGTTTACACTTACATATCTTGCAGCTCAGGGACAGGATATTCTCATTGACTCTGAAAGCTTTAAGTTTGGTTCTAAATTCTGTAACAAAGTATGGAATGCCAGCCGTTACATTCTTGGTAACCTTGAAGGCCGTAACCTTGTAGCAGTTAAGGATTCTGACCTTACAGAACTTGACCGCTGGATTTATTCAGAACTTAACAACGCTGCAAAGAACGCTCGTGAAGCTCTTGAAAATTACCGCTACAACGACGCAGCGTCTAGCGTATACGAATACTTCTGGAATAATTTCTGTGACTGGTACGTAGAAGCTACAAAACTCAGTTTCTGGCACGGTGATGATGCAGAAAAAGACAGACAGGTTTCTGTTCTCCTTAACGTTCTTGAAGAATCCCTCAGACTGCTTCATCCGTTTATTCCATTCGTTACAGAAGAAATTTATTCTAAGCTTCCTCTGGCAGAACTTATTGCTAACCGTAAGGCAGCCGGAGCTCAGAAGGTTCTTTCAAACGAAACATACAATGACCTTCTTGTTACAGCACCATATCCTGAATATTTAGAAGCCCGTGCAGACAAGACAATAGCAGAACGCTTTGGTGCCCTCCAGGATCTTATCCGCAACGTTCGCGGTCTCCGTAACGAATGCGGCGTAAACCCTGCAGACAAAATCAATCTGGCTGTTCTTATTGAAAAGGGCAGTGCTGCAGAAGTTTGCCGCGAAAAGACAGATATGATTAAGCTTCTTGCAGGTCTTTCAAA
>JAZQNJ010000098.1:0-4592 GCA_045627285.1 Treponema sp.
ACAAAGCTGTCACTTAATTCAGAAACGTGAATAAGGGCAGTTTCGTGCAGACCGATATCAACAAAGGCACCAAAGTCTACAACGTTCTTGATTTTACCGGTAACCTTCATGCCAGGCTGCAGGTCTTCAAACTTAACAACGCCTTTCTGCATGATTGGTGCAGGATATCCGTCACGAGGGTCGCGGTTTGGCTTACCAAGTTCTTCAATAATGTCGTTGAGGGTTGTTTCACCTACATTATATTTTTCACAGATAGACTTTTTAACATCAGCAGGAACAGCTTTCTTTTCCTGAACATAAGAAAGAACTTCACGGGCAGCGTCGTAGTTTTCAGGGTGAACCCATGTATTGTCCAGAGGATCAGCACTTTCTGCAATCTTTAAGAAGCCTGCACACTGTTCAAAAGCCTTTGGTCCAAGACCAGGAACTTTTTTAAGGTCTTCGCGGCTTGTAATTTTGCCGTTAGCGTCACGGTAAGCAACAATCTTTTTGGCAGTTGTCATGTTGATTCCGGAAACGTATTTAAGAAGCATGTAAGAAGCAGTGTTAAGGTTTACACCAACCTGGTTAACTACAGTTCCAACAACTTCGTCCAGCTGTTCAGCCAGCTTTTTCTGGTTTACGTCATGCTGGTAAAGACCAACACCAATAGCCTTAGGATCAATTTTTACAAGCTCAGCCAGTGGGTCCTGAAGACGGCGGCCCATAGAAATGGCACCACGGATTGTAAGGTCCAGCTCAGGGAATTCTTCAGTAGCAACAGGAGAAGCAGAGTAAACAGAAGCACCGGATTCAACAACAACAGTGTCCTGAACATCTCCGCCGGCGTAGTTTTCGCTGATAACCTGAGAAACAATAGCCTGAACTTCAGGGCTGCCTGTACCGTTACCAACAGCTACAACCTGAATGTCATACTTGTCGATGGCATCATTTAACTGCTTGTAAGCGTCGCTTGGATCCTGAACCTGATAAATCTTAAAGTAACCGAGATATTTACCTGTTTCGTCCAAAGCAGCACATTTAGTACCGGTACGGATACCAGGGTCAATACCAAGAACACGGCTTCCCTTAATTGGCTGAGTCATAAGCAGGTTTTTAAGGTTTTCAGAGAAAATACCGATTCCGTGGTCGTCAGCTTCATCACTTTCGTCGCTGCGGATTTCGCGTACAACTGCTGGAGAAAGCAGACGTATAAGACCGTCTTCAATGGCATCTTTGTGATATTTGTTAGAAATTTTAACTTTTTTCTGAAGAAGAGCCACAGCATCATCAACAGGAACATCAATAGTTACATCAAGTGCACCTTCCCGTTCAGCGCGGTTAATGGCAAGAATGCGGTGAGGCTTAACCTGATTGAGAGGTTCAGAGTAGTCCCAGTACATTTTGTAAGTAGAAGTTTTTTCTGCAGTGGCAGCATCCTGACCTTCAGCAACAATACCCTTAGTCTGAATAGAACCGGTTGCCATGTAAAGGTCATGAACATCAGAGCGGTTTTCAGGCAGCTGAGAAGTACGTTCAGCAATAATGTCCTGAGCACCCATAATTGCGTCCATGAAAGTTTCAACGTTAAGGGCAGGATCTTCGTTGTCAGTTTTTACAAACTTTTTAGCTTCCTCAACAACAGCATCGTCGCCGTTTTCGCCGGCCATAAAGTCAGCCAGAGGTTCAAGCCCCTTTTCAGCAGCAACCATACCGCGGGTCTTCTTCTTTTTCTTAAACGGAGCCCAAAGGTCTTCAAGCTCAGTCAAAGTTTTTGCGTTCATAACGGCATCGTAAAGGCTTTCGGTAAGCTTACCCTGACCAAAAATACCGCGTACAATTTCCAGACGGCGTTCTTCAAGATTTTTGTATGATTTAAACTGATGATCACAGGCAGTAACCTGAACTTCATTTAAGTTGTCATGACGTTCTTTGCGGTAGCGGGAAATGAACGGAATAGTACATCCTTCATTAACCAGGCTGATTACAGCACTAACCTGTGCAACGCGGATTCCAAGTTCTTCCGCAATTTTTTTCATAATTTCCACTTCGTTAACAACGAGTGCGTCGATAGATTCCTGAGTAAATTCCATAGTTCAAATATAGTACAAAAAAGAAGAAAGTGGGGCAATTAAAAAAAACGAAGTATTTTTTGTATTTTAATGGCGTCTCCCCGCTGGCGCGGGGCCGGGCTATTCCGGGTTTCGCGGACAAGCCGCTCCATAAAAAAAGGAGACCAAAGGTCCCCTTTTTTTACGCCTGCCGGCGCCCTACATATCCCTGACGCAGTCAGGGCGTGCGCAGTTTGCGCACACGTCAAATAAACGAGTAATTCTGTTTTTTGCGAAGCAAAAATGCGAGCCTCTGCGAGCAAAGAATTACTCGCAGCGTGCTTGCCACGCAGATATCCCTGACGCAGTCAGGGTCGTGCGCATTTTGCGCACACGTCAAATAAGCGAGTTTTACCGTTTTTTGCAAAGCAAAAATGCGAGCCTCTGCGAGCAAGGTAAAATCTCGCAGCGTGCTTGCCACGCAGATATCCCTGACGCGGAGCGGCAGGGTCGTGCGCATTTTGCAAAGATTATTCTTCTGCTTCCGATTTTACGTATTTTCTTACTGCAAGCACATTTTTTTTGCCTGTATTACTATAACTTTTTTCTTCGCCGGTAGCAAAATTAATTGATCCCGCTTCATAATACTTATCAACATGATTCTGCTGCCAGTATGAATCATAAGAATTTTCAACCCTGTAATTATCATTTGCTGTCCAGAAGATTTCTTCCGGAATGCTTGTGCCGTTAATTTTTTCAAGTGCAGCGTTTACTTCTTCCTTTACTAGATAAACAGCGTACAATTCAGCCGTAGCAGGTAAATACCACCCGGCTTCCATTTCACTTAAACCATTCTCTGTTCCATAATTTTTACAATACCAGAATGCAGGATAATCTGCTTTTGTAATGTTGATGTATTGTTCAATATCACTTGCATCCTTGTATCCGGTAGAAATTGTACCAGTTGTGCTGCTGGCCGGATGATTATTACCCTTAGTTGTCCATGCAAGTGTAGAAGGTGAGAATATAACACCCATTGTAAGTGCATCAGCAGAATCAGACTTTGATCTGCAGAAAACTGCAGCTGCCTTAGATTTCTGTTCTTCACTCAATTCAGAAATTGTATATGGCAAAATTGTTCCATCTGACAAAAGGATATTTCCAACAGCATCTTCTTTAACCCATGAAGCAATTAAAACAAGATCAGATGTGATTTCATCTGATGTATTAAATACAGAACCTGAATTATACCAGTCACCAAAAATGTAGCCTTCTTTTTTAATATCTGAAGGAACTTCAAGCAGTCCTTTATATGGAACTCCAACTGTTTTTAATTCTGTAGTTTTATCAGAATCAACAAGTTTTACTTTATACATAACCGGTTCCCAATGAGCGGTTAAAGTAATGTTTGATTCAACCGGTTCAGAAAACAGATACTTTTCTTCACTGCCAAGATACCAGCCCATAAAAGCAAAACCTTCTTTTACAGGATCTTTAGGTTCAACTGCAGTTTTTTCTGAAGCAACATACTGCTTTAATACATCCGATCCCTCAGCTGAATTAAAAGTAACTTCAAATAAAGTTTCAGTTTTTGTTATTGTCTTATTTTTTATCATAACTGATGCAACTGAAACAGGACTATTTTCAATTCCCTGTTTTACAGCCACAGCTTTAATTGTTTTGTCAGTTTTTAATTCAACAGGGACTCTATATAATATGCTTTCTGTACAAGGCAAACTGCCATCTGTTGTATAATAAATTTCAGCATCTTCAGTAGCACTGGTCATTGTAATAACAAGACTATCTTCCTGACCTTCACTCAAGGTAAAAACTACTGGTTCCACATAAGTTTTTAATACTTCAACCTCTTTAATTACTTCTACTTCTTTTTCAACTACCTTTTCAACATATTTAATTTCTGTGTCAGCTTTACATCCTGAAGAATATGTAGTAACTGCAGCTGCAAAAGCGAGAAAAACAAAAAAATTAACTGATTTTTTCATAATATAACCTCAATAAAAACAATTATAAAAATTTTACTAATTTAATAAAATCTCAATTTTCCGCTGAATCTGTTTAACACAGGCAAGGTGGCCGGCATCGTCGTCTTCCGGCTCTTTTGTGATTATTTTTTCAAGCAGGGAATCGGCGTATGTTCTGATTATTTTTTTGTAGAAAATTTCTTTTTCTTCGGCGGCGAGGGCTTCAAAATTTTCTTTTAAAAAGCTTTCAAAGGAAAGGTCTATGCCGGCTTTTTCTATTTTTGTAATAAACTCCGGACAAAGAGCCAGGGCTTTTTCTGCTCCTTCCTCTGCCTTATTTTTTGAATAATGTGCTTCTGCTGTTTCCATTACATGGGCAAGGGTTCCGTAAAGTAAGTCGTCATTGTCAAACTGACCCAGGTAGCAGTTTAAAATTAAACCAAGTCAGGAAGCCTCGTAATATCCATTTAACAGGGTATCTCCGTTCTGACTTTCTTTGTCTGCTGTCTGCAGGGCACTGTCTAAAATTTCAAGATAGTCAAAAATTACTTCAAGAATTGAATCCTGTTCAGCCTTTGGA
>JAZQNJ010000099.1:0-14657 GCA_045627285.1 Treponema sp.
GTCTTTCTCTTGTTGCGAGTCTGGTAACCTTTACAAGGCTGTCCCCAAGGAGTAACAGGATTGCGTCCTTTACCAGCACCTTCACCACCACCAAGTGGGTGATCATGTGGGTTCATTGCCATACCACGAACTGTTGGGCGAACACCCATCCAGCGTCTGTGACCAGCTTTACCAAGCTGAACATTCATGTGTTCTTCGTTTCCTACAACACCGATTGTTGCATAGCATTTTCCATTGATCTTTCTCATTTCACTTGAAGGCAAGCGAACGATAACGTAATCACCATCAGTACCAGCGATTGTGGCACTAGCACCAGCAGAACGTACAAGCTGTCCACCTGAACCGAGGGTAAGTTCGATATTGTGGATTGTAAATCCTACAGGAATTGCATTTAACGGTAATGCATTTCCGATTGTTGGTGTTGCATTTTCGCCAGACATAATTTTCTGTCCAACCTGCAAACCTTTTGGTGCGATGATGTAGCGTTTGTCACCATCAGCGTAGAATACCAAAGCGATGTTAGCTGAACGGTTTGGATCGTATTCAATTGTTTTTACTGTTCCAGGAATACCGTGCTTATCGCGTTTGAAATCAATTTCACGATAACGTCTTTTGTGTCCGCCACCCTGGTGACGTACAGAAATACGTCCACCCTGTCCGCGTCCAGCTTTAGACTTTTTACCTGACACCAAAGTTTTTTCGGGTCTATCGGTTGTCAGTTCATCTCTTACCAGGTCAACGCGTCCGCGAGTACCTGGAGTCATTGGCTTATATACTTTAAGAGCCATCTTAGTTCCCCTTAATCCTCAAGTCCTGGACTTACACGCCTTCGAAGGCTGCAATTGACTGTCCATCAGCAATCTTAACAATAGCTTTTTTATATGATGCTGTACGACCTGGATTTCCACGAAGACGTTTCATTTTTCCCAAAACGTTCATTGTTGTACAGTTGATTACTGTTACATTGAAAAGTTTTGCAACGGCTTCTTTAATTTCTGTTTTTGTTGCAGATGGGTGAACAATGAAAACATATTTGTTCTGTTCACGAAGCATAGATGCTTTTTCTGAAACAACAGGCTCAATAAGAACGTCTGTAAGTGTCATTATTTAGCCTCCTTATCTTCTTTGTAGAACTCAGAAAGATTTTTTACTGCACCTTCAAGAGCAATAATTTTTCTTCCGTAGTACAAATCGTGAGCGCGAAGACGGTTGAAAGTCAGGAATGAAACATTCTTGAGGTTGCGAGCAGCTCTTTTGAGCATTTTGTCATCATCTTTAAGGATGATTACTGTTCTTTCGTCTTTAGCAAAGTTGTTGATGATAGCCAACAAATCCTTTGTTTTTCCGCTTTCTACAGTGAAGTCTTCAACAACTGTAAGTCTGTCAGCCTGTGCCTGCATACTCAAGATTGTTTTAAGAGCAAGTCTCTTTTCCTTTTTAGGAAGTGAGTAGCTGAAATCACGTGGTTTAGGACCGAATGTGATACCGCCACCAACCATAATTGGAGACTTTTTGTCACCACGACGTGCATTACCTGTACCTTTCTGGTTGTAAGGTTTAGCATTGCTGCCATGAACTTCAGCGCGAGTTTTTGTACAAGCAGTTCCTACACGATTATTTGCTAATTCATTTGTAATTGCGTAATAAATTACGTCATCATTAACTGGAAGACCGAATACATTATCACCAAGTGTGATTGTACGCAGTCCTTTTCCAGCAGTTGAATAAACTTTCTTTTCCATAATAACTTATTCCTCCGCCTTATCTTTTTACTGCTGACTTGACGATCAGTGTGCAGTCTTTGTTTCCTGGTACAGCACCGCGAACCATGATTACTTTAAGTTCAGGATCAACTTTAACGATTTTGAGGTTCTGAACAGTAACACGTTTGCAACCCATGTGGCCAGGTAATTTTGTGTTCTTGAATGTGTGTCCTGGAGTTGTACATTCACCAGTTCCACCCGGTTCTCTGTGGAATTTTGAACCATGTGTAGCACGTCCACCATGGAAACCCCATCTCTTCATAACACCCTGGAAACCTTTTCCTTTTGATGTAGCTGTTACATCGAGGAAGCGGCTCTTTTCGAAGAGTTCGAGACCAACTGAATCACCAACATTTACTTCACCTTCGAAATTACGGAATTCTTTAAGGTGACGTTTTGGAGTGATATTCTCAGGAAACTGTCCGGCATAAGCTTTAGTTGCTTTTGATGCTTTCATATCATCAACACCAAGAACAACTGCATCGTATCCGCAATTTTCCTTTGTTTTTTTGGCAACAACAACATTTGGTTCGACCTGGATCACGGTTACTGGTGTAAGATTACCGCTTTCGTCGAAAATCTGTGTCATGCCTACTTTCTTAGCAATCAGACCTTTCATTCTGATATCTCCTAAATTGGGTTTTACAAACCCGTTATTAGTTTAAGGCCGTCGTCCCAGATCCAAGGGGATCGTACCTTTTATTACAATAGTTATAACCTACTGTTTGATATTTACATCAACACCGGCAGGAAGTTCAAGTTTCATCAAAGAGTTCAAAACATCTTCTGATGGGTTCATGATGTCGATAAGGCGTTTGTGAGTTCTCATTTCGAACTGTTCACGTGACTTTTTGTTTACGTGTGGTGAACGAAGAACTGTTACCTTATTGATTCTTGTTGGAAGCGGGATTGGTCCTGAAACCTTAGCACCTGCTTTCTGAACAGCCTGTACGATGGCTTTAGCGCTCTGATCGATCAGTTCAACATCGAATGCACGAAGTCTTACACGAATCTTCTGATTAGCCATTTACTAACTCCTAAATAATTAACTACAAGAGATTGCCTGCAAGCAGGCAATCCCCTGCATTATTAAACTTTGTTCGATTCGATCTCTAAGACCTATTCGATGATTGCTGTAACCTGACCAGAAGCGATTGTACGACCGCCTTCACGGATAGCAAGTTTAAGACCTTCGTCCATAGCGATTGGGTGAATAAGTTCACCGATAACTTTTACGTTATCACCTGGTTTTACCATGTCAACTCCCTCTGGAAGATTGATTACGCCAGTAATATCTGTAGTTCTGAAGTAGAACTGTGGGCGGTAACCAGAAACGAATGGGCTGTGGCGTCCACCTTCTTCTTTTGAAAGAACGTAGAGCTGAGCTTCGAATTTTGTGTGTGGGTGAATTGAATTTGGTTTTGTAAGACACTGTCCACGAACAACGTCTTTCTTTACAACACCACGAAGAAGGATACCAACGTTATCACCAGCCATACCAGAATCGAGTGTTTTCTGGAACATTTCGATACCTGTTACAGTTGTTTTAGCTGTTGGGCGAATACCTACGATTTCAACTTCATCGTTCATGTTTACAACACCACGTTCGATACGTCCAGTAACTACTGTACCACGACCAGAGATTGTAAAGATGTCTTCGATAGGCATAAGGAATGGTTTTTCTTCATCACGTTCTGGATCATCGAACCATGTATCCATAGCTGTGAGGAGTTCTTCGATACAAGCTGTGTTAGCTGCATCTGCAGATTCGTTAAGAGCTTTGAAAGCTGAACCTTTGATAATTGGTGTGTCACCAGAGAATCCATATTCCTGGAGAACATCTTTTACTTCTTCTTCTACGAGTTCGAGAAGGTCAGGATCATCAACCATATCAACTTTGTTCAAGAATACGATGATCTTTGGTACACCAACCTGACGAGCGAGCAAGAGGTGTTCGCGTGTCTGTGGCATAACTGAGTCTGGAGCAGATACTACGAGGATAGAACCATCCATCTGAGCAGCACCAGTAATCATGTTTTTGATGTAGTCAGCGTGTCCTGGACAGTCGATGTGAGCGTAGTGGCGTTTGTCTGACTGGTATTCCAAGTGACGAGTATTGATTGTGATACCGCGTTCTTTCTCTTCTGGAGCGTTATCGATTTCATCGTATTTCAATACTTTGTCGCCATATTTGTTACCACAGTAAGTTGTGATAGCAGCTGACAATGTAGTTTTACCATGGTCAACGTGACCGATAGTACCAACGTTCATGTGAGGTTTGGTTCTGACGAACTTCTCCTTAGCCATGTTGTTTCTCCTTGCCGTTAAACCCTTGTTTACGGCATTTTAATATTTCTTGTGTTGCACTTTAAGCCAGAATGTTCACTAACCGACTGGAAAATGAAACATTCGCAGACACAATTAAAGACTAATTAATTTTGTAGATACGGACAGGTTATTTTTGAAAACGAGTATTCATCTATTCGAAATACCCTTACCCGAATCCACCTGCTTTTGTCTTTGACAACCGGTCTGGACTATCGGATATTGCTGAACAGCATCAGAAACCCAGAACCAAGTTGAAGTTTAATGATAATCGCCAACGGCGTTTTTACCGACTTGTCAGGGCCGTGTATACCTGAAAACTCTTGTTGAATTAACTTTACGGCTACACCAGAAAACTAATTTCTGCCTGATCTCAAAGAACTAATTTCGCGCGTGGTTTTACAACCTAACACGCAAGTTTAAGTAATATACTATTTTATTATTTTTTTTTCAATAGGTAGGATTTTATTTTTTCAATATTGATTACATTTCTTAATATTTGCTATCATCTTTTCATGAAAAAAAAGATTCTATTTGCTCTTAATTATTTATTGCTTCTTAATCTTACAATCCATGCTCTGATTCCGAGTTCTTCATCCTCAACAGAAAAATGGACGTCAAAACGACGGTGTGTTTCTACAAAATGGTTTGATATTATCTATCCAATAGAAAGCGAACAAACTGCGGCTATTTTAGCGGAAAATGCTGACCAAATCTATAACGAAATTGGTGACTTTTTCGGCCGTGAACCACAAGTTAGAATGCCAGTTCTTATTGAGCCGAAAACTGAACAATTCAATGCCAACTTTTCTGATGCCCCATATAATAGAATAGTTCTTTTTGATACTGCCGTAATGGACGATCTTGAAGTTTTTTCTAATACAATCCTCAGCACATTCCGACATGAATTGACTCATGCTTTCACTTTCAATATAAAAAATGGCTTTTGGTCTGCAATCGGGAACATATTTGGAGACTGCATAAATCCTGCTCACCTTTTCATTTCTTATGGATGGGGTGAAAGTGCCACTATGACATCAGAAAGTTCTGGTGGCGAAGGAAGACTTAATGATGAGTATTCAAAGCAGATGGTCCGCCAGGCAAAGATTGAACACTGTTTCCCAGATTACAAAGATGTAAAAGGCTCCCGTGATATTTTTCCTCAGAATTCGAGCTACTATTTTTATGGAGCTTTTGCAGAATGGTTACAGAAAGAATACGGAATGGATAAATATCTTTCCTTTTGGTATAAATGCGTAAACTTTCAGACAATTTCTGAAGAAGTTGCTTTTCATTCAGTTTATGAAATTAAACTAAAAGATGCTTGGAAGCTTTTTGAAGCAAGTGTGAATATTCCTGAAAACCTTATAAACCCTCTTGAAAACAGTCATTTTTTTGATTTCTTCTCAAAAAATCCTGATAAATTCTCAAAAGGGAATAGTAATTTTGCACGATACAACAATCTTATTGCTTCTGATGATAATATTTATTTCCAGCTTTCTAACACAGGAAAGTTTTTTTCAGTCAGCAAGAAAAATCTGTCAAAGCCAAAGATGATTTTTTCTTTTTATGGAGCTGATGAATTATCAGCTTCAAAAGATTCCAGATTTTTAGTTCTGGGATACTGGGATCAGAACGGCAAATATCCTTTACATAGACTTAAAATATACGACTGCAAACGAAAATCATTTAAAACTATAAGTGGACACGGAATAAAGAATGCCCAGATCATCGCAACTGAAGGCCACTACTATCTTGTAGCTGAAAAGTTCCAAAGTCAAAGAAAATATCTTTCTATTCAGCGAGTAATACTTAAAAACGACCGTATAAAATCTATAGAACATCTTTTTGAAGAAGAATTACCGGAAAATACAAGTCATTCTTCTTACACACAGATTTCTGACGATAAATTCAGTTACATAAAAAGAAGCGGCCTGAACTATTCGATCGAAACAAGAAATCTTGCTGGTGAAATACTGTCCACTTACAATTTTCCTGCCGACAGGATGGTCTTAAGATCTTTATCTTTCAGTCAGGAAGACAATGCACTATTCTTCTCCTTTACACGACCCGGTCAAATGCCATCATGGGGAAATATTAATCTTTCTGATTCTACAATATACCTTTCTGAAAATAATATTTCCGGTGGCGTTTACAGTCCTGTAAAAGCAGAGGGAAAACTTATTTACATCGGACAGTTTTTCTCCACACATAAGCTTATTTATATAGAAGATAATGAATCATTCTATACCTATAGTGAGGTTATAAGCGAAAAAAATAAAGAAAATGAAGACTATAAAGGCATTACCTTAAAGAATTCCACAGAAGATTTATTAAAAAACGCAAAAAACTTTCACACAATTCAGTTTTTCAAAAATGGACTTTTTCTCCCTGCTTCTTTAGTAACATCTCTTGATATGAATCTTGAAAATGCATTTAATTCCGCTTCAGCTATACAAACTGGTGTCACTTATATAACAGCAGATCCGATGGCCACTAATGTTCTTATTGCATCTGGAGGTTACGGTTATGCTACAAACTCTGGAGCAGCACAATTAGCATACAATTTCACCTATGGCGATTTATTAAAGTTTAGTACATCTTTCTACGGAGAAATTGATGGAAAGGGATTCAAACAAACCGCAGTTTCAGGAAACGCATCGTCATCAGTTTATTTGTTTAATAATTCTACGATTGCAAACCTTACCTTTGGTGGAACTTATGCATACGGCCGAGATAACTTGTCCTTAATGGAAATCAGCAATCCTTTATTACTTTTGAGACCTGGCTGCCTTCAACTGGAAGACAACAAAGATTACATATTAGCGCAGGGAACATCATCGTTTATCATTTCCAGAATAACAAAAGGTGGCCGTTCATCATACGAAAAAGGTGGATTTGCCATTGGTGCGAATCTGAATTACATTTTTAATGAACCTGAAACAAAGGAATGGCAGATTAATAATCTTATTATTTCACCAACAATAGGAATCTATATTCCAAAACTGCTTCCGATCACCTGCAAAGAAGGACTTACTTATTCACTGCCATCAATGCTTAGTGTTACTGCATATAACTCGCTTTCTTCTTTTTTGACACTAAAAGCTGAAACTCTTTTATTTAATGTCGAAATTCAAAAAGGCCTTCCTCCTCTGACAGGACTTTATGCAAACTCTTTAGCATTTTCAGGTGGATACAATGCTGAATTCGGAGGAGTTTCTTCTGAGAATCATTGGCTTCTTTTGATGAACACACCAGAAAACATCAAAAACTTGAAAAGTGGAGCATCTCCTTTAACTGATTATGCATATATCGCGGCAAATATTCAGCTTTCGCCAAACTTCGGATTATTAACTGGAGTTGCATCATTTTATTTGATTCTTGATGGAAAACTGTACTTTCATATGAATGGAAATGATTGTACAAAATTTGTGCCAGGATTTAATTTTAGACTGAATATGTAAGCATAATTTTGATAGATTCTTCTATATTAGAAGATTAATTTGCAATATTTACGGATATCCCTATAATTAATTGTTAGTTACTTCGATTAAAGATAAGTGTTTATGATGCCGATATTTTATTTGGAGTAGTTTAAAATTATGAATAGGGGTGCCCGTATTATGAATTTAAAAAAGTTAATTTCAGCTTTAGTTCTACTTTCAGTTCTACTGCCGGTCGCATTTGCTCACGGAAAGAACGACATTGAAGAAAAAGATGTTGAAAACTTGAACAGCTGGCAGGAAGTGTTTGACCTTGAAGGAAAGAAAAAAGGCAAATACAACATCATGATTACTGCCAATGACCTTGGTAACAACACAACCATCGAAGGACCATTTAACCTTTGGGTTGATCCAGAATCAGATCTCTGTATTCCAGGAATTACAAACCCATATCCTGGAATGCGTGTAGTTGGAAACCTTAATATTGTCGGAACTTGTATTGACGATGATGGTGTTGATCATATTGATTTAGTTCTGGATGGTGATGAAGAGAATCCTATCCGCGCCGAAGGTGCAGAATTCTGGTCTTACTATCTGGATACAACAAATCTGGAAGAAGGTCCTCACACAATCAAAGTAACTGGTTATGATATTAACGGCCTTGAAGGGAAAACTACAACTCTTACATGGCAGCTTGACCGTCGTCAGCCAGTAACAGCAATCAAAGATAAATCTTTCAGTACAGACCTGCCAATGGGTATGCTTGTCTCTGGCAATGTAAACTTTAACGGTAAGGTTACTGATGGAAACGGTATCCGTGAACTTCACTATTCTATTGATAATGGAGCTCATTTTAATCCTGTTTCAATCAAGAAAAACGATAAAGAAGCATCTGCAACATTTACAGTGCCTGTAGATACAAGAAAATTTGCTGATGGTCCTGCTGTTATTTGGTTCCAGGCAATTGATAATGCCGGATCAGTGGGAATTTACTCGTTCCTGTACTTCATTGATAACACAAAACCTGATGTTCAGATTATTTCACCAAAAAATGACCAGCAGATGAATGGTAAATTCTCTATTGCTGGTTTCGCAAAAGATAAAATCGGTATCAGGGAACTGACATGGACTTTTGGTGACCTTAACGGTGAAATTGAATTGATTCCAGGAAACCCATACTGGAGTCTTGATTTTGACCTTACTGGCAAAAATGAAAAAGCCCGCAAATTTATCATTAAAGCTACTGACATTGCAGATAACGTTGTTGAATTAACTTACAATGTTGCAATTAATCAGGAACTCGATAAACCAGTAGTTACAATTACCGAACCTGTTGCAGGAAAACAGTACTTTGACAATGACTCTATTTATGTTCGTGGTTTCGCAACAGATGATGATAGTGTTCAATCTGTAAAAATCTCTTATGATGGTGCAGAACCTGTTATTCAGGAGACAAAAGGCGACTTCTATCTATTTAATACAATTGCATCTGAGCTTTCTACAGGAAAACATAAAGTTACTGTATCAGCAATTGATGAAAACGGAGTTGAAGGATATCCGGTAACTGTAGAATTCCAGACTCTTGGAGTTGCTCCTGTTTTTGGTGATGCAGAAATCTCTTCTGGAAAGGAAACTCTACCTTTTGTAAATGGCATTGCTGTTCACCCTGAAAGCGGAACTACATTCAGAATTCCACTTTCAACAACAACAGGGCTTAAAGAAATCAGAACATCATATTCATGGGGAAAAGACGAACCGGTTGAAACTGTTATTCCTCTTAAAAATGTTCTTTCTTATACAGCTGCTATCCCAGTTGGAAGTGACTTCCCTAAGGGCGCAGTTATAGTAAAAGTCTCAGCAACAGATATTTATGACAGAGTTTCAGATTATTCTGGAATTATCTACATTCTCAATACAAGTGAAATCAAAAATGACGAACCTGTTGTTATTTTTGATGACAGCACAATCGAAGATGATGGAAAAATCACAAACAACTTTGAATTCCCGGCAACAGGATATGTTCTTGGAGATAAAGCTGCAAAGGTAACATTAATTCCATCAACACCATTTGCAAAAGCAGAACTTAATGGAAACCAGATTAAACTGATTCCAGGAACTGCTATTGGAACTTCAGAAAAAGTAACAGTACAGGTTACAACTGCAAAAGGAAAAGTTATAACATCTCGTCCTGTTTACTTTGTAAACGACAATGAACTTCCAGAACTTACACTTAATGATTTTTCTGAAACAGATGCAAAAGATATAACCGAAACTTCGCTTTCAATTTCTGGAAAAGCAACTTGCAAAACTCCACTTGATAAAGTTACTTACAGACTTTTCACATCAAAAATCGATATGAAAGCCGGCATCATCGGAACAGTTGCTCCATTTGCAAAAGGCGAACTTGAATATGCAGACTTAAAGTCAGATGGTTCATTCAAATTTGATATTGATCTTCCTGTAAACGAATTTACAGATGAACTTTTGAATGGATTCTACGTTGTTGAAGTGACTGCTGTAAGCGGAGCTGGAAACAAAACATCAAAGGCACTTGCATTCAAGAATATTCCAGAAATTGAACCTGATGCAAAAGGAAAACTTCCTGTTCCAAAAGCTCCTGTAATCAGTTGGATTGACAGTGAAGATGTTTATGTTTGTGGAATCTATCAGGGTGAAATGGACCAGACATTCGGTCTTTTTGAAAGAAATGAAATGAATGAAGGTGCCAACTCTTTGGATTGGTCTGTAACACCAGCAGATACAGGAAAAACTGTTCCTGCAAAATACACAGCAAATAAAGCTCCAACTCTTAAAGTTTCTTTTGCCCAAATTAACAAAGGTGACGTCCAGAACGAATATATGAGCGGAATCCCAGTAGAACTTGCTTATGGAACAACAGATTCTGCTACACTTGTTGCTTACATTGACGCAGGTGCTGTAGTTTCTTCTGCAACTTACGAGATTACAGGAGAAGAAACTTTTGGCGGTGACAACAGACAGTCTGGAAGCGCAAAACTCTTAAAACCAACAGATGGTTCAAACCGCAGGGTTTGTGAAATTCCTCTGAAAAATCTGCCTTCCCGCGTTACAAAAGTAAAACTTACAGTTAAATCAGGTTCTCTGGAAAAAGTAATCACAGGATATATTTCTATCGTTCGTCCGCTTGAAGCTTCAAAGACAAACGATGTTGAAAAGATTTACACTCTTGCTTCCAACGATATGACTTTCAACTCTGAAGGAAGACAGTATGTAATGAGCACAGCTTCCAAATTCTACTACTTTGCAAACCTTAGATTCCCTATTGCTTCAGTAGACTTGAACTCTAAAACTGCAGGGCTCAAAATCCAGCGCGAAGGAAATCTTATCATCCTTACAGCCGAAAAAGATGGCATCTACAATGATGTATCTATTCGTGTAAAAGATGCACAAGGTGACTCATACGATTCTGGTATTTTGAACTTCCTTGTAGATAGCAGTGCCCCAGACCTTAAGATTGTTACTCCTGAACTCCACAACTGGATGGGAAGAATTGTAAAAATCTCAGGAACAGCAGCTGATACAATCGGTGTAAAAACAATTGAATATTCTATAGACAACGGTGAAACTTGGACAGAAATTCCTGCTGCAGGTGCAAGTGGAACACGTCTTGGTGTTACATACAGCCGTGATGTTGAAATCGGACATCTTGAAGACGGACTTATCCAGATTGATGTTCGTGCAACTGATACAGTTGGAAATGTAGCTTATGAAAGAACATCTATTTTCAAAGATACAACACCTCCAGATGTTTCTGTAGTTGAACCGCTTGATTCTGATATTGTAAACGGCGAAACTCGAATCGTATTTGATGTAAAAGATAACGGTTGGTTTACAAAAGCCGAATACATCGCTCCAAAGAACACATCTGTAAACTCACTTCCACTTTCACCACTTGTATCAACAATGATTGGTACAGAAAGTCAGCCTATTACAGATGCGATGACATTTGCATTTACAGATGATGCAGGAAATAAGACAACAATTGATAAATGGAAGTTCCTTATTGATAACGAATCAGATCTTCCAGTTTCTGAAATTCATCTTCCTGAAGAAAATCAAGTTATTACCCGCGATTTTACAATTTCTGGTGTAATCTACGATGATGATGGTTCATCTCATATCTTCTGGAAAATTGATAACGGAGAATTCAAAGAATACGAAAAAGTTGATACAAGTTACTCAATTGATATTCCTCTTCTCTCACTTACAGATAACGAACACACAATCACAGTTTACGCAGTAGACATTAACGGCGTAAAAGGTCTTGAAGTTACTCGTAAGTTCCGCGTTTCTTTGGAAGAACCAAAGGGTGCTGTTCTTAAGCCTACAATCGATACTTCAGTTCGCGAATTGATTACAATCAGTGGTAATGCAAGCGATAAGAACGGTATCGGCCGCGTTCAGGTTTCTTTGGACAATGGTAACAGCTATAACGAAGCTGTAATTACAAAAAGTGTCGGAGAACACGCCGAATGGAGCTATACAGTTGATTCACGTGCAATCCCTGGCGGAACACAGGTTGTATTCCTTAAAGTAACTGATAACTATGGAATTCAGGGACTTTACTCAAGTTTGATTAATATCGATAACGAAAGCCCTGTTCTTTCTCTTGAACTTCCAAGAGATGACTCAACAACTACAGGTATGCTGTTCTTCTCAGGACACTCATTTGATAACGTTGAGATTACAGAAATGTTTGTTTCAATCCGCAATCTTGAAAAATCGAACTCAAGAGCTGATATCCGTAAGTTCCCAATCACACGCGTTATTGGTGAAACAATCGATATTACAAATCTTGAAAACGGATTCTACAACATTGAACTTACAGCAAAAGATAAAGCTGGAAACACAACTAATGCCAGCCGAAATATTCATCTTGATAAAAATAGACCTGCAGCTCTTGTAGATCTTCTTTACCCTCTTGAAGGTGAATCAAAGAATGGTGTATTCAACATTTACGGTCAGGCAGCCGGTGAACAGGCTATTACTCAGCTGAAACTTTACGTAGATGACATCTACTTCGATCAGACTGAAATCACACCATCTGGATTCTTCAAGTTCAATATCACACCAGATATGCTCAGCAACGGACGCCATACTTACTTCGTTGAAGCAGAACTTGAAAACCGCCAGCTTGTTCAGTCAAGAACACAGACATTGACTTATTCAAGAACTGGTCCTTGGGTAACAATTGACAACTTTACTTATGGTGATTTTGCCACAGGACGCCCTTACTTGAGAGGTCAGGCAGGATACTCTATCAGCGAAGATGAACTCTTGTTCTCAAAGACAAAAGAAGCTACACCAAAAGAAAAAGCTGATGTAGCAGCAAAATCAGTTGCAAGCATTGAACTAAGTTTCAATAACGGTAAAACATTTATTCCTCTTTCAACAGGAGATAAATGGATGTACCGAATTGAAAATCAGGATTTGCCAGAGGGTTATCACTTCTTCCTGCTTAGAGCTACAATGAAGAATGGTGAAACAGCAATTTCACGTGTCATCATTCAGATTGATAACACAGATCCTTCAATCAGATTGATTGCTCCTGCAGTTGGTGGCCGTTATAACCAGAAACTTAATGTTTCAGGACTTTCACATGATGATGTACGTCTTGAAGATGTAACAGTTACTTTAAGAAAAGGTGACAAGGCTTCTTACGAAGTTCCATCATTCATTCAGGGATTGTATGTTGACTTCAAGTTCTGGGGTGCTTCATTGTTCCAGGTTGGTGCCGGACTTACCTTCTTTGATGATGTAGTAAAAGTTCAGGCTTCATACGGACAGTTTACACAGGCACAGCGTAACCTTGTATCAGAAACATTGGGAATCAACATGACAGATATGCGTTATGGTGGTGATATTTTAAGTATGAAGATTCTTGCCAACATTGCAGAAATTCCATTCAGCTTCTTCTTAGGTCACGACTATGACTGGTTGTATGCTGAGCTTGCTGTAGGTGCAGACTTCTCTTACTTCTCTGAAACAAACTCAGGTAAACCTCAGATTCTTTCAGCAGTAGTTGGACAGATTGAGTTCCCTAAGATAAAATTACAGAATGTTAAGGCATTCAGTTCATTCTCATTGTACACAGAAGCAGCACTCTGGTTCATTCCAACTGACGTTTCAAGTACAGTAACAATTAAGAACCGAATTCCACAGATTGGTTTAGGATTCAGAACTAACATATTCTAACAGGAGATTTATTTAATGAGTGGTAGAAGAATAAAGCTGATAGTATGCAGCCTGGTATTTCTTTTAATTTCCAATTCTTTATTTGCTGTTGAAGAGTACGTAAGTAAAATTTATAAGGAACTGGATCAGATTTTTATTGTAAAGTCTGAAAAAGATTTGAATAATGTTCTTTCTTCTAATAATGAAGATAAATATTATTACCTGATTGAAAATTATACAGAAAAGAAAATCAGACGATTGATTGTTAATAACGACTATGATTTTGCAATGACAGCTATTGTTATTGTAATTGAAAACAATCTGGATAATGAACAGGCTGTTGAAATGTATTCTGTAATTGCAGATGCCTATGAGGTTCAGCAGAATTATCTGGCTGCTCAGGAACAGAAAAAACAGCTTGAACTGGCCAGAGTTGAAATGGAAAAAGAAAAACAGCGTGGTTCAACAGAAAAGGAATTTGTTTCTGCTAAAAACGTAAGTTCAGGCAAGGCAGTTTATGTATCCGGTAAGGAAACAAAACTTACAAGTTCAGAATGGAAAGCTAACATGGGCTTAGTCAACCTTATGGATTTGTATGATGCTGCATCTGAGTTTAATTCAATTCATTACGGTATTTCTCTGGATTATCGTTATGAATACACACTGGAAAATAAAATGGTTATTGGTACCGATATTTTTGGTGGAGTTCAGTTCCTGGCTATTGCAGATCAGGAGCATTTAATTCCATTGCTTGGAGATCTGGAACTTTTTGGTAAGTTTGCTACTCCTAAGGTATCAAAAAATCTGTTCTACAGAGTAGGTCTTGGTGCAATGTTTACAGGTAAAACAGAAGGTACAGTTGGAACTGCAAAAACAGCTGGTACAATGTTTACCCCAATTGTAGGTATTAAGC
>JAZQNJ010000100.1:0-39973 GCA_045627285.1 Treponema sp.
GCAGCGCCTGTAGAAACTGTAGAAACAATTGAATCGGTTGAAACAGTAGATCCTATTGAAAGCGTAGAAGAACTTGATGAAGCAGAAGCTGTTGAAGAAGTTGAAGCAGTAGAAGAACTCGACGAAGTTGAAGAAGCGGAAGCCGTAGAAGAGCTCGACGAAGTTGAAGAAGATGATGCCGCTGAAGAGCTTGATGAAATCGAGACAGAAGAAGTAATTGAAGAAGATGATGATTCTTTCGATGAACTGCCTGATACAGAAGAATCTGATTCAGAAAATATAGAAGAGATTATAGAACAGAACGAAGAAATTGCAGCTGAAGAAATTCTTGACGAAATGAATGAAATTAGTCTGGAAGAAGTTAATTCAGAAGAGTTTGGCGTAGCACCTGTTCGAAATGAAGCTCCTGATAAAGATTTTGATGAAGAGCCAATGGAATTTGGATCTCCTTCAGGTTATGTCGTGAAAGATCCTGAAGGGGACGAAATCGCAGAAAGATTTGATGTTTCTTCTATTGATTTCTCGTTCCTTGATGAAGATACAAAGCTGTTCGATTATGATGATGACGAAGTTTCATATACCAGTGATTTTTCAAAACAGGTATCTGAAAAAATATCAGATATCGACGATGATCTTAACTTTGATGCCTTTAATGCTGTTGCAGGTCTGGACTCTGTTATTGAAACTAACGAAGCTGAAAATCCTCTGGATGAAATGAATGATTCATCAGAATCTGAAGAAGTTTTGAATGAAGAAAGCGGATTTGAGAAAGCTGAAGAAACTTTTGATGAAATAAGCGAATCTAATGACACTGAAGAATTGTTGGCCGAAGTAGACGATTCAAATGACGTTGACGAATCGTTAATCGAAGCAAACGATTTTATTGAACCAGAAAATTCTCCTGAAAATATAAAATCCATTGATTCAAATGAACCAGAACTTGTAGAAGAGTCCGGACTTGAAGTTCTTGAAAGTCAAACTTTTGTTTCACCATTTATGTTTACATCTTTTGGGGCTAACAATAATAATATTACAGATCTCCAGGTTGAAGGTTCTGATGCCATTGTTGCAGACGATGACGGGGTTTTCCGAATTGAAGGATCCCCGGAATCTGGTGAAGTAAAAATTGACTATGACTTTAAAAAACTGGTTGAATCGGTACTAAAATGAGTGATTTGTTCGGATTTCCTTTAATCAGTTTGTCCTTGTTTCTGATATTTGCGATTCCATCTTCCATATATGATGTTCTTAAATTCAGGATTCCTCTTATTTACGTAATTGCCGGTATTGTGACTTTTCTGGGTTTTTACATCTATTATTTCTTTCCGGCTTACACAAGTCCTGTTTTTCGGCAGGCCATTATTAGTGCTGCTGTGAATTTTGTGATTCTTTATCTTATACGATATCTGACTTCCAATGGACTTGGACTGGGGGACGCAATATTTGGAATCCTCGGCGGATTGTTTTCAATCAATATTATTGCTTCAATCGCTTCTCTTGGATTTGCTGGTATTCTGGGGCTGATTTTCTTTCTTATTTTTTCATTCACAAAAAAGAAAAAAAATGGCGGCACGGTCATAATATCACATTATTTTGTGATTCCATTCATTCCATTCCTTTCTGCGGGTTATATGCTTTCATGGCTTATGATGTGGATTTTTAGGTAGACCACTGCTTGAGCCGTTAAAGTTTCATCAATATAATAATAGACGAAAATAGGATAAATAGATGACAATCCAACTAAAAAATCTTGATAAACTATATAAAGGAAACGGTGGAGTTGATGTACATGCAGTAAACAACGTAAGCCTTAATATTCCTTCAAATGGTATCTTTGGCATTATTGGTAAAAGTGGTGCCGGAAAATCTACACTTGTGCGTCTCATCAGTCTTCTTGAAAAAACTGATTCCGGCGAAGTCTGGTATGATGATGAAAGAGTTGACAACTTAAAAGGAAACGACCTTATTCAGCATCGAAGAAGAATTGGGATGATATTTCAGAACTTTAACCTTTTTTCAAGCCGCAATGCTGAACAAAATATAGCCTATCCACTGGAAATCTGTGGTGTTCCAAAATTTGTTATTAAAGAGAGAACCAAGGAACTTCTTGAACTTGTCGGTCTTAGTGACAGGGCAAAATCACCTGTAAGTCAGCTTTCTGGAGGACAGAAGCAGAGAATTGCCATTGCCAGAGCTCTTGCAAATAAGCCGGATATTCTGTTTTGTGATGAAGCAACAAGTGCACTGGATCCTCAGACAACACAGTCAATCTTAAACCTCATTCGTGATATTCAGAAAAAAATGAACCTTACAGTTGTGATGATTACTCATCAGATGGAAGTTGTACGTGATGCCTGTTCTAATGTAGCTGTTGTTCATGACGGAAAAATTGTTGAACAGGGAACTGTTGATGATATTTTCTTTCATCCGCAAACTGAAATTACAAAAGATTTTATCAGACATATTGCTTCACAGGATAATGATGACAGCAGCAATGGTTTTGTCCGATGGAGTAATGACGGAGGTAAATACGTTCTTCATTTTCACGATGATAAAACTGATGCCCCTGTATTAAGTCAGATAGCAAAAAAGTTTAATATAGAATTCAATATTCGTGCAGGAGGGATTCAAGACCTTCAGGGAAAACGGGTTGGAACCATGCTTGTAGATTTTATTGGTACAGAAGATGAAATTAAGAATGTGATTTCTTATCTGGAAGAAAATGGAGTGGGAGTAGAAAAAGATGGAAGCTGTTAAAATTTTTGTTTCGTCTCTGTGGGAAATGATCAGACTTCTCGTTCTTCCTGCAACCTTTCAGACAATTACTATGGTTTTCTTTTCAACCATTTTTTCGGTTTTAATGGGATTTCCTCTGGGGATTCTTCTTTATGTTACAAGTCCGACAGGCATCCTTCCTGCTAAAAAGTTAAATATGGTTATGAGCCGCATCGTTGATGTTTTACGATCTTTTCCATTCCTTATACTTATGGTAGTGCTTATTCCTGTTGTACGGTTTATTCTTGGAAAAGCTGTAGGAACAACAGCAACAATTATTCCTCTTTCTATAGCTGCAGCTCCTTTTGTTGCCCGCATCATAGAAACAAGTCTGATAGAAATTGATCCTGGTGTAATTACTGCAGCAAGAGCTATGGGATCTACAAACTGGCAGATTATTTACAAGGTACTTGTACCTGAAGTACTGCCTTCCGTTGTAAGCGGGATCACTTTAACAATAATCAACCTGATTTCTTATTCTGCCATGGCCGGTACAGTAGGAGGGGGGGGGCTTGGTGACCTGGCAATCCGTTACGGTTACCAGCGATTTCGAACAGATGTAATGATTTCTGCTGTAATTGTTATGATTATTATGGTTGCAGTAATTCAGTATGCTGGAACTAAATTGTCAGAATATATTCTGAAAAAGAGATAAAACGATGTAGAAAAAAAAGACTGCCATGAGTTTTTGTCTGGCAGTCTTTTTTTTTCTATTCCTGTAAAAGTCCCTGCATCAGGGATACAAACAGGTACAATTTTTTGTAAACTTCAACACCTAATTGTGGAATCGGATGTTCTGCATAACGGTCCAGTTCCTTCCAGTTCATTACGATTTCACCCTTTGGCTTCTGGTGGTCTTCTATAAGCATCTTTAGTGTTTTAGCATAACCAATCATGGCTTTTGTGGTGTTTACGATAAATTCTTTTGCCAGTGCATTGGAATCTTTTAATGTTGTGTTGATGATATTTTTTGCATCACGGTCACGGTCTGCTCTTGGAAGATATGTCTTTAACTTAATTCCAAGTTCAGCTGTTTCTGCCAGTTTATCATCGAATGCAGTAATTGCTTCAGAGGCTTCCAGCATTTCATGATACTGATTGCTCATTTCTGTTGAGAGTGGGGCAAGAGTCCACTTTCCACGGATAAGAACAAGATCAGAATATTCACGGACATCTCGTTTAACGTATTCAACAAGGAATGCCTTCAGATAATTTAATGGCTTAGCATACTGAAAACTTCCAAGATTCTTTTTTTCATAAAGGCTGCTGTTTTTTTCTGTATAATTTTTGAGGATGACTACAGCACTGGTGTTGAAAATCTGAACAAGAATACTGTCGATTTTGGAGTTTTTCTGTTCTGTTTCCAGTTTACGCAGAGTATTTGATGTCTGAGTTTTAATATTTTCTATATATGATTCTACAGCATGTTCCTGTTTAACAATTGAATCTGTTGCATAGTTAGGATCTTTTGTAACAAGTTGAATAATCATGTCAAAAACACGACTGTCTCTCATTTTCTGAAGGTTTTTTACTACTTTGTTCCATTGACCTGGCTTAATTGGTTCCACACCTCTTGCATTCTTAAAAAGAAGCATAAGGTCATCCCAGTTATCGTCCAGTGGCAGGGAGTAAAGAATTGAAACAAAGTTTTTTAAGTCTTCGGCTATATAGGATGCATCAATTGCTTCAAGTTTTGGAGAACGGTTGAATTCACCTTCCCTAATTGAAGAATCAAATTTTTTCAGCATGAAGTAAAAATCGTATGTACAAAAGGCTTTGAATGCCAGCAGTTTTGTATACAGATTGTCTATTGATGCAATTTTATCCATGTCAAAATCGGCCAGAAAACTTTCCAGATCGGCTTTAGTCTTTGCTTTCAGCTGATTAAAATCTGTGTTTTTTGACTGAGTTTGAATTGCTTCTTCATTTAAATTTTCTGAGAGGGCTTTCTGATTTTCTGTTAGTGAAAAATCAATTACAAGATTTTTATAGAAATTTGGATTAGGCTGCCCCTGAAAAAACACCTGTGCAGGTGACACTATTTTGTAAACATCGAAGAAGAATTTTCCGAAAGCAGGGAGAATCTGATCAGAACCAGCTTTATAAAATTTATAACCAGATCGTGAGAGATTTTTTGCGATTGATTTTAAAATCCGCTTTTTTTCAGCTTCAGGATCATTGGATCCGAAAAGCGAACCAAATAACTTTTGGAAAAAGGACATTTCTGACGAATTTGACATTCTTTAAATATGAAGAAAATAGTGTTATCTGTCAAGATTTACTGTAAACTGATGGTGTATTGTACAAGAAGAATACGCAGCATTTCCCTATTTTTGACACCAAACAGTTTGTATAAATCCTGCATGTCTTTTTTAACGGTAGATTCACTTGTAATCAGGGCTTCTGCAATTTGCTTGTAGTTGTAGGAAGTTTCAATAGTGTAGCGTATACATGCAATCTGGCGGTCTGTTAATCCAAGTTCCTTCAGGTTAAGCTGACTTCCTGGAGCTGGCAAATCTAATGATGGATTATGCTGGGGAATTTTGTAATCACCTAAAAGAAAACTGAGTTTATCTGACAGGGTTTTGTAGAGAATGATGTAACATGATAGTGAGAAAATAAAATGACCTGTATAAAAGGCAAAATCACATAAGCCGCCGGTCCAGTTGCCTTTAAGACCTTTAACAGGAATCAAAAGAAGAAGGAAAAAAGTAATGTAGCTTATGCTGAATATTGTCTTTAAGAGAAAATGCTTCTGGGCATATCCGGAACAGAAAGCAACTGCAAGGCAGTTTACATAAAGCATTATTCCTACTGTTTCGAAACCTGTTGTCATAAGGTGGGCTGTCTGAATAAAGAACAGAAGAAAAACAATCCATACCTGCTGTGGTATAAAGAGATAAAGTACACAAAGAACAATTGTTGTGATGTTTGTGGCAGGAATTAAAAAGTTTGTATAGGGATAAAGAAGGCTGTTTGTAAATGGTTCGTGATCAATGCCGTCTACAAAATTATTGATAGTTGCAATACACATAAAAAATAATCCGAAGACAACGATTATTCTGAAGAGTTTAAGCTGTTTTTCGGACAATTTTTGCATATTTACATTGTACATATTAACCTGTTAATTGCAATAAAATCAGTGCATATTGTAAAAATTTACGAACTTTGGATATTTTTTGATTATCTTTGGATAATTCAGTTAGAGTCAGTGCAAAAAAATATTGAATTAAGAACACGTACCTATATAATTTATAAGTGATTAGTAAGAGTTTAGTAATTAAGTTCATACAAATCAGCAAGATAGCCTTGGAGAGGGATTATTGCAATTTAAAAATCGGACGAATTATTATTAATAAAGTGTAGTATTTATTATTTTTACGTCCAGAAAAAGGTCTTCGCAATGCCGGAGGCCTTTTTTGTTTTTGGGAGGGTCGGGTTAGAATGCCTTATTTGGAATAATCCGAACTTCTATTTGAGAAAAACAGAATTTTTGATAAAATGCGTTATTATTAAATAATGAATAACCATGGAGGTATTTCGTTATGGTTAAAAAAATTTTGGCGGCAGTAGGTGCTCTGACAGTAAGCAGCACACTTTTCGCTTTTAATCCACCTGCAGGGGGACAGAATTTTCTTCGTCTCACAGAACCTCAGCTTTTAAGTGGAGCAGCTTCAACTGCGGGCGGTGGTCTCTTTGAGGTTACTCCTGCATCTGTTGTTGTTAATCCGGCATTGACTGCTTTTGAACAGAGAATCGTTCTTGATGTTGCAGGTACTGTTCTTTACGATACTGACGATTCTGATAAAAGTATTGGCGGGGCATTTCAGACAGGACTTCTTGTCCCATCAAGGTGGGGTGTAGGGTCTGTGCTTATGCAGGGTGTTTGGGTTCCATGCCACTCAATGCAGCTTGGTAATACAATCAACTTTAACGCTAACTTTTCTAAGGATGTAACAGATCGTCTTGTAGTCGGAATGGGAGCGCAGTTTAGCTTTTTCTATGGCTACGGTACAGACTGGATGGGAACTGTAAATATGGGAGCCCTTTATAATTTCGGGGATCTGTACTTTATGAAAGACCTTCGATTTGGTGCTGCACTTATGAATATTGGTAAGGTATTTGCTGATACAGAAGTTTATGGCATTAAGGGCGGTTATGCTGCAGAATGGCCGGGGCTGGCAACTCCAAAGACAGGCGTCGCTGCTACAATGCTCACTCTTGATAATATGGTACTTGGGGCTTCGTTTGATTTAAGTTTCCCTGAATTTCAGAATTTTGTGATTGATACCGGTGCCCAGATGACTTTCCTTAATATTTTTAAAGTTTCTATGGCATGGGAATACGATGCAAGAGAATTTGCTGAAGGCTGGAAAAACGTGACTCCTTCTCTTGGAATCAGCTGTAAGTTCCAGTTTAACTCAAAAGACGGCTCTATGATGGCAAATAAAGGCTGGCAGCAGAGTGAAATTACTGTAAGCTCAGCATATCAGCAGATGTACGAAAATATTCATGCAGTAAGTCTTGGTGCTCTCCTTAACCTGGGTCTTAAAGATACTCAGGCTCCTGAAATCATTCTCTGGGGTGAAGAATAATGAAAAAAATTGTTTTGACAGCAGCGGCGGTTTTTGCCGGGGCATTTATTTATGCAGAAAAAGGTCCTGTTTACATTTCTCCAAACAATGATGGTGTGCAGGATGGTCTGGAAGTTCCTCTTCAGATTAAAGAAAGAAGATATGTAAGCGAATGGAATTTCGTGATTACAAAGGAAGACGGAACAGTAATCCGTACTATTGGTAATAAAGAAAAAAGACCAGAAAGAGTAGGTTTTAAGAAATTTTTCAAGCAGCTTGTAACTCCAAAAACAGGTGTTGAAATTCCTTCTGTCGTTACATGGAACGGTGTAATGGATAATGGTGAAACTGCTCCTGATGGAACTTACTATTATTCTTTCAGTGCTACTGATGATAACGGAAACTCTGCTTCTACAAGTCAGCTTGTTGTAATTGTAGATAACACAGCTCCTGAGGTTGAACTTGTTCAGCCTTCAGCTGATGCTAAAATCTTTGGAGAGGGAGCAAAAGCCCTTCTTCCTGTAAAGCAGTCTGGTTCTGTGGAAGATCTATGGACAGGTACATTTGTGGATTCAGAAGGAAAGACTGTACGCACAATCAAATGGACAGAAAGTGAACCTCTTAAATTTGACTGGAGCGGTACAGATGACAACGGAACTCCTGTTAAAGACGGTATTTACACATACAAAGTAACAGCAACTGACCGTGCAGGTAATATTTCAAATCCTGCTTCAATCTCAAATATCATTTATTCAGCAGAAAAACCTGCTACAAATATCGTTCTTACCAGTGGACGATTCTTCTCTCCAAACGGAGATGGTGTAAATGATACGGTTTCATTTGATGTAAAAATTCCTGCTCCTGACCAGGCGAAAACAGGTAATAAACTTGTTAACTGGACAGTATCAATCGAAGATAAAGAAGGAAAAACTGTATTTGTTTATTCAGGAAGTGATAACCCGCCTTCTTCCATTGTTTATGATGGAAAAACTACAGACGGTAAAATCGCTTCTGAAGGTTCATATTATGCAAAACTTACAGCAAAGTATCTGAACGGCTATGAAACTGAACCACTCAAGTCACCTGTGTTCATGCTGGATGTTACAGCACCTAATGCAAAAGTTTCTCTCTCAGGAACAACTTTCTCTCCTGACGGCGATGGAAATCTTGATGTACTCACAATTTCACAGGCAACAGTTGATTTTGGATCTCCTGTAGAAAACTGGACAGGTACTGTAAAAGCTGAAGATGGTACAACAGTCAAAACATTTGAGTTTGGACCATATCTTTCAGATAAAATCGAATGGGCAGGTATTGATAACAGCAATATGATGGCAAAGGACGGAGATTATACTTATGTTCTTACTGCTACAGATGCTGCCGGTAACACATCCAATATTCCGGTTCAGAAGTTTGCCCTCGATACAAGCAAAACTGAACTTATCCTTACAGCAAATCCATCTGCATTTAATCCTGCAAAAGGAGCTGTTGCATTTACACCAGTTGTAAAGTCCGGAAGTTCTGTTCAGAAATATGTTCTGTTAGTAAAGAGTGCTTCTGGAAGCGAAGTATGGAAACAGGAAGCGTCTAAATCACTTCCATCGACAATAAGCTGGAACGGCCTTGCCTCAGGAGGAAACCGTTGCGATGATGGTTCATATACAGCGGTTCTTTCTACAGTGTCTGCTAATGGTGCTGAAGCTGTCGCCGTAACACAGCCGTTTGTTATTGATTCTGTTGCTCCTTCAATTGATGTAACAGTTCCATTCACAGTATTTTCTCCTGATGGAGACGGAAATAGAGACAGCATGCCTGTAACTGTAAAATCTTCATCAGAAGACAAGTGGACAGGTACAATTTTTAATGCAAAGGGTAATGTTGTTAAAACATTCGTATGGAAAGGTTCTGTTCCTGATTTTGAATGGGATGGTACAGATGATTCAGGTAACAAAGCTGCAGACGGAACATATAAACTTGTATTTGCATCAACAGATGCTGCCGGAAACAAAGCTTCTGCGGAAGTTGCTGGTATAAAAGTTGATAGCCGTGAAACTAAAGCATATGTAACAGCAGATCTTGATGCCTTCTCTCCAAACGGTGACGGTATTGCTGATGTTCAGAAGTTCTCTATTCGCACTAGCCTCAACGAAGGTATTTCGAGCTGGTCATTCAAAATTATCAGTGCAGAGGGTAAAGTTGTACGCCAGTGGACAGATGCTGACTCTAAAGATCTGCCGGCTGTAATTAACTGGGATGGAAATAACAGTGAAGGTAAAGTTGCAGAAGGTGCATTTGCGGGAAATCTCACTGTATCATACGAGAAGGGTAATGTTGTAAATTCAGTTTCCTCAGCATTTATCTGTACAGTAACTCCTCCACAGCTTACTGTAAAAACAAATCCAAAATATTTCTCTCCAGATAACGATGGGGAAGATGATGACCTCTACATTCTTCTTAAAGGAAATTCAGCAGTACCACTTAAAAACTGGTCATTTACAATCAATGATCCGGAAAACGGAAAGAAATTCTGGGGTGTAAGCGGAAAATCAGCAATCACAGAAAAACTCATCTGGGATGGACGTGGTAATAACGGTGAACTTGTTCAGTCTGCAATGGATTATCCATACGTATTCACAGCAACTGATTCACTTGGTATGACAAGCAAAGTTGAAGGAAAAATCAGTGTTGATGTTCTCGTAATTCGTTCAGGTGATGTACTTAAGATGGCAGTTCCTTCCATTATCTTCCGTTCAGATGCTGCAGACTTTAAGACTGAAGATGAAACAAAGGGTGGAATTACTGCTGCCCAAAAAGCAAACAATGAAAGAGTTCTTAAGAGAATTGCTCAGATTCTCAACAAATTTAAGAATTACACTGTTACAATCGAAGGTCATGCAAATAATGTATCTGGAACTGAAGCAGAAGAAAATCAGGATACAGCAATGTATGGTAAAGCGCTTAAACCTCTTAGTCAGGAAAGAGCTGAATTTGTTAAGAGTCAGCTTAAGAAAAACGGTGTAGATGGTTCAAGGCTTACTGCTGTCGGTCGTGGTGGAAGCCAGCCTGTTGTAGCAAGAATCGATAAAGATAACTGGTGGAAAAACCGCCGTGTTGAATTTATCCTTAATAAATAAAACCTGATTATATTCAGATATTGCCCCGCATGGTAAAAAGCCTTACGGGGCATTTTTTTGTTTATATGCTAAAATGGATTTATGAAAGAACAATTGCGGATGCTGGCCAACGAATATGAAAATCCGACTTTTTTAGAAAATGATCCATCTCAATTTATGCACCGTTATAAAGAAACTGCAGATGTTGAAGTGGTTGCTATTATATCCGCTAATCTGGCTTTTGGCAGAAGAGATCAGATTTTAAAGCATGTACAAGAGATTATTGACTATATTAATAGTTCCGGAAAAAGTCCTGCCGCCTGGATCAGGGACGGCAACTGGGAAACACACTTTCCTGATTGCAGAAAATCCTTTTACAGAATGTATACCTATGCTGATATGAGAATCTTTTTTAGCACTATAAGGAATATACTTGCCAAAAGGGAAAGTCTTGGTTCTTATTTTGAAGAGAAATGGCAATTGAACCAGTCATTGCCTGAAAATCAAAGAAAAAAATATCTACATCAAATTATTGCCGCAGCTTTTCCTGAGAATTGCAATTTAATAAGTCATAGTAAAGATTCTGCTGCTAAAAAACTGAATATGTTTTTACGATGGATGGTTAGAACTGACTCTCCTGTTGATTTAGGACTCTGGAACTGGTATCAGAAGGACAGGCTTTTGATGCCAATGGATACTCATGTTCTTCAGAAGGGATGTGAGCTGGGGCTGATTGAATACACCTCAAGTGGAAAGGTCCCGGGAGCCACTCTGTCAACCTGTGTCAAACTAACAGATAAATTGAAGGAGTTTTTTCCTGGCGATCCTGTGCGAGGGGACTTTGCTCTGTTTGGGTCCGGAGTTAATAAATAAAGGCATCTAAAAAAATATCTTTTTCAAAACTACAAAAAAAAGTTCACAAAGAGTCCTGTTAAAGATACTTTGTGAACTTTCGGAACTGGAACTGGTTTTAGAAGATGTATGTCATGAACACACCGCCAGACCAGCAGTTGCGTGTTTCTCCGTCAAATGCTTTTCTTTGTTCCAGGTCTGTATATGCGGCAAAGCTGGTGTTTCTTGAATATTTAAAAGTAACCTGAGGACGGATATTGAATATGTGACCGCCATCCCAGTCCTTTGTGATCTTGCTGTCATCCCATTTTTTGTTTTTTGAGCCTTGTGCAAAGGAACTCCACAAATTGAATCCCACTTCGTTTGTGATTTCAAATGAAAGGGAACCGCCTGTGTACCATGCAAAGTCATAATCATCATTTTCAAAAATGTTTACACCAAGTTCCGGGCGGACAGTAATCTTTGTATTTGGAATTGTAAATGTAATTGCGGCACCAGTACCATAAGCCTGGTCATTTTCATCATCTGTAAACAGACTGTCTGCAGCACAGTACATATCAAGAACAAAGTTGTCTGCACCGATTGTTGCACCAGAATAGAAGTTTGCCTTGTCATCAAATGCACCTTCCAGGGCAGCGGAAAGAGTGAGCCATCTTACAGGACCAAATTCAATGCCAAAGTTTGCAGCAGGATCATCTGTGTTAAATCCGTTAGGAATTGCTGCTCCCAGCTGAAATGTGACTCCGTTTTTAGTTTCTGTAAAATATCTTATACCAAGAGCACGTTTAGCGTATTTATTGGCATATGGAATAAAACCAACAACATCAGCCGAACCAGGTTTATCTACATTGAATTTATAAGAACCAGTATGTTCTGATGATGTTGCAGCTCTTGCACCTGCCCGATCGTCATAGGCTGTAGAAAATCCACCCTGCCTTATATGGGCATCAGATTCCCACAGCCAGCTGCCATATCTTGGAGCAGGACCAACTTGCCAGTTAAGCTTTGTTCCTACACCGAAATCAAAGTTTGGGGCCGGATGCCAGATAAAATTTACGTAGTATGAATCCTGGACAGTGTTTGAAACGTTTGCCTGATTGTTGTAGTTAAGAGCCTTTGCAGCAGTGCTCAATGTATTGTCTCCGGCATGATAACTTCCTCCGCGGGTTCCGTACTTGAGAGAAAGCGGGTTGAGATTTGATGTTCCGAAGACAAAGTTATCTACATCGCCTTCATTGTTGTAATTTGCAAGGAAAGACCAGTTTAACATGCCCTCAATTGTGAATGTGTTGATGTCAAAACGGGCTTGGAATGTATCTGTAAAGCCATAGAACATGGCGTCACCGTCGATTGGGGCTCCGAAACCTGACCAGACAGTATTTTTCATCTGTGGTTTATCCAGAACCTGTGCACCGGCAAGAGATAAAGTCATAACGAACGCTGAAATAGCGAGTGCAATTTTTTTCATTTTATTATTCCTCCAAAATGAATTGTTCTCTTATTATACAAATCTATCATAGATTAAAACACCCTTTCTGTGATAAAATGGATACCAATAATTTTACTAACCGTCACAAGCCGGTGGCGGAAAATAGGAGAATAAAATGGCAAAAAACGAAAAAGTGACAGCAGATTCACACGCATGTACTCTGGACAAAATCATCTCTCTTTGTAAAAGACGTGGCTTTGTATACCAGGCATCAGAAATTTACGGCGGTCAGGCCGGAGCATGGGACTATGGTCCATTAGGCGTAGATTTTAAGCGCAATATTCAAAATGCATGGTGGAAGTACATGACACAGCTTCATGATGATGTAGTTGGTCTCGATTCAGCAATTTTCCAGCATCATACTACATGGGAAGCATCAGGACACGTTGGTCACTTCTCTGATCCAATGATCGACTGTAGAAATCCAAAGTGTAATGCACGTCATCGCGCAGATAAAATGATTGAAGAATTTGTGGCTGCAAATCCAGACAAAGATCCTGGAAAGCCGGTAGATACAATGACACATGAAGAAATGGAGGCATACATCAAGGAAAATATTGTATGTCCTGCATGTGGCTCAGAAGACAAGCAGTACACTGCAGTTCGTGAATTCAATCTTATGTTCAAAACTTACCAGGGTGCCGTAGCTGATGAAGCACACCTTATTTATCTTCGTCCTGAAACCTGTCAGGGAATTTTTACTGATTTTAAGAGCATCTGTCAGTCTAACCGTATGAAGGTTCCTTTTGGTGTAGCACAGGTTGGTAAATCTTTCCGTAATGAACTTATCTTTAAGAACTTTATTTTCCGTACCTGCGAATTTGAACAGATGGAAATGGAATATTTCTGTAAGCCAGGAACTGAAGATGAAACTTTTGAACGCTGGAGAAATGACCGCTGGCAGTTCTACCTCAAATACGGTATTCCAGAAAAACAGCTTAAATGGCATCACCACGACAAGCTGGCTCACTATGCAAAAGATGCTTATGACATTACATATAACTTCCCGATCGGCTTTGAAGAAATTGAAGGTATCCATTCAAGAACAGACTTCGATTTAAGTCAGCATCAGCAGTATTCTGGAAAGGATATGTCTTATATCGACCAGGAAGATGGAAACAAGAGATATATTCCATATGTAATCGAAACTTCTGCAGGTCTTAACCGCAATTTCCTTATGTTCCTTTGTGAAGCATACGAAGAAGAGAATGTAGGAAAAGACGGTCAGGAAGATTATCGTACAGTTCTTCATCTGGATCCACGTCTTGCACCAATTACAGTTGCAGTTCTTCCTCTTATGAAAAAAGACGGTCTTGCAGAAAAAGCAAAGGAAATTCAGCACCTTCTTAAAGAAGACTTTGTAACATATTACGATACTTCAGGAACAGTTGGTAAGAGATACCGCCGTCAGGATGAAGTAGGTACTCCATTCTGTGTAACTGTAGACTACGATACAATTCACGAAACAAAAGAAGACGGTTCTCCAAATGAACTTTTCAATACAGTAACAGTTCGTTTCCGCGACAGCATGGAACAGGAACGCGTAAATCTTAACGATCTCCACAGCTTCCTTTTCAATGCAATCAAAAACTACAAACCAATAGTACGCAAGTAGGTGAAGATAGACAGGGAATAGTGAACAGGTAATAGGGGATAGGAAATAGGGAATAAGTGACTAACAACCACTATTACCTATTACCCTAATACCCCATTACTTAAAACTAGCCTGGTACCTGATTTGGCGGAGAATAATAGTGGATTATGTAGCACTTGGAAAATCTAATCTTCTCGTGAGCAAAACAGCACTGGGAGCAATGGCTCTTGCTAATGTGTCTGATGATGAAGAAGCGGCTAAAATAATTACCTCCGCATACGAAGGCGGCGTAAATTTTTTTGACACTGCCAGAAGCAGCGAAGAAAGTGAACGTCGTCTTGGTAATGCCCTTCATGGGTCAATCCGAAAGGATATTTACGTAGCTACAAAAACAAAAGCCCGCAATTCATTTGAAGTGGTTCGTGACATAGAACAAAGTCTTAAGGCACTTCAGACAGACTATATTGATCTTTATCAGCTTGATAATCCTGCAGTATTACCAAAACTGGATGACCAGGATAAGATTGTTGAAAAACTTATGTCCCTCAAAAAGGATGGAGTGATTCATCATTTTGGAGTTTGTACTGACAGTTTTGAAGTTGCACGGGATGTGTTGAATTCTGATGTTCCATGGGAGACTTTACAGTTTCCGTTTCATATCCTTTGTTCAGAAGAAATAGAAGAACTTGTGTATGATTGTCGTGAAAAGGATGTAGGTTTTATTGCCATGAGACCGCTTTGTGGGGGCATCATTCAGGATATTCCGCTGGCTCTTGGGTTTTTCAGCCAGTACGAAACAGCTGTACCTGTATGGGGGGCTCATAGTCAGGAAGAACTCCAGCAAATTTTATACTTCACTGAGAATCCGCCTATTGTTGATGAAAAACTTCTTGAAGAAATTTCTTCAACCAGGGCTTTCTTTAACTAATCTTTATTTATTATTCAAAGCTTTCAGAATATCGGCTGCTTCTGCTTTATTAAGAACCCGTACAATTTTAAACGAAGCTGAATCAGTCTGAACAGTTTTTGGACTTCCATCTTCCTCAGTCATTCCAATAACCTGAACAATCGGATTTCTAGGATCTGTTGGGTTTACATCTGTAACCTGGGCAATTCGTCCATTAGACAGATAAACGTAAGCTCCAATAGGAAACAGAGAAAGTGAGTAGAGAAGGGCTTGTGTAACTTTTTCATCAAACTGCTTTCCGTTCCCTTTAAGAATTTCCAGCATGCCTTCGTATGTTGTTCTGGCTTCCTTAAAGTGTCTTGGGGCTGTAATGGCTTCAAACGAACAGGCTACAGCGATAATTTTTCCGTAGGCAGAAATTTGATTCCCGCTTTTTTTATTTGGATATCCAGTACCGTCTTCTCTTTCATGATGTTCAAGTAGACCTATTTGAATTGTTGGTGGAAAGTTATTAGCTTTGAGAATTTCTACACCAAGCTGGCAGTGAGTAGCAAGTTTAGTTCTCTCCTGGTCAGAAAGGCGGCGTTCTGTCATGTAAAGCTGTGGCGGAAGACGAATCTGTCCAATTTCGTGTAGAATACATGTTATACCAAGGTCAATAAGACTTTGAAGTGTTAATCGCATCTGCAGTCCGATTACGATTGCTATTACAGTTGATCGCATTGCGTGGTATACGATGAAGTTTTTATTGCGGGCTTCGAGAGTTGGTGTGATCCGCAGAACATATCGCTTATTGTCCTTGATGAAAACACACAGCTCTTTTACTGTTTCTGTGAGTTCTTCATAGTTGAGGACCTTATGTGTTGCATAGTGAGTGTATATTGCGGTGATGTAATTGAGATATTCATTATAAACAGTCTGAACCACGGTCATGCGGGATTTTTCATTGCCTGCAGTTCCTTCATGAGCTTCGGCAATAGCTTTTTTTACATTTTGTCCGATTTCAGATTTTTTTGAATTCTGGTCTTCCTGATTACCTACTTCTTTAATTGTTACGTTCTCAAAATCTGAGGCAATAGGCGAGGCTGATGTTGCGATTCCCTGTGAACCATCGGAATAAACAACCTTAAAGTCCCAGTCCAGCAGTGCTTTTTTTAAGGATTCGTTAAAAGGACAGGTAGGATTAAGCAGAAGAAACTGCTTGTCCAGAACAAGTTCCTGAGTAAAAAATGTGTTGTCTTTTAAGGTCAATACTGGAAAAGAATTCATGATATCTCCACTTCTAATTATCGGCAGAAAACTCATTTTTGAATAGTGAAAATATCGGATTTAAAAGAAAAAAAGGGAAGAAATCTTACACATTTCTTCCCTTTTAACATGGAGAGCCGTATCTAAATTTACGGCGACGCTTCAGTTATTTCGACCAGAGCGTCTGGATGTTGAGAAATCGATATGATTTACTCACGCTCTGTTTGTTAACAAAAGACATTTAAATTATCGTATGTGCGTAAATAAATCTTTAGAGTTAAATTACAAATTTTTCTGATAGAGCCTGATGCCCTTCATAAGTTCCTGATAAATGATTTTGGAGCGGAGAAACATAGCTTTTGTTTCCGAGGTCGGAAAAACTGTGTCTTTAAATAGTTTATTAAGCTTTGCTTCGGTAGGGAAAACAAGAGATGCGGCTTCCTTAAATTCTGATTGAATAATCTGGGCATCAATTTTCTGCAGATTCAGTATTAAGTCGCTGCATTTATTTTCTGGGGTTGAAAATCCTTTTTCGGCCAGAGTCAGCCCTTTTTTTGCTGTGTCATATAACTGTTCAAAACCCAACAGAAGCTGGTTATAAACCTTGTCGAACTGATCTTTTGATACCGCTTTGTAGTTTTCTGAATCCAGCAAAGTTTCGCTGGCGAAAAAAGTTTTTTTGAGGTTTTCGGCATCATTTTGCTTTAAGAGATTTTCTGGTGAAATGAACGAATAGCCGGGAATTGCAAGAGACATGGAGCTAAGTGAATAACATTTAATATTACTGAACTGTTGAGCTTTGCTTTCAAACCACCAGGCAAACATAGTCATCTTGTCATCTGTAAAAATCTGATTTCCATTATAATCAACAGCGGACTTTGAATTTGCTGCAAAAAGAGATCCTGACAGAGTTTTTTCAGAGGGACTTGTCCTTGATGCCTTGAGATGGGCTTTTTCCTCAAAAAGAGAGCCTCTGATGTGGCTTTCAAGCTTTGGGTATCCCAGATCTAGTCCTGCACAGTAAATCGATTTTGCTCCTATAAGTCTGGCAAAATCCCATGCAGTAGTTGATACGGAACCACCTGCTCCCAGTTTGCCTTTTGTTCCTAATTTCTGTTCAAAGTACTGCCCCAGTGGAAAGAGGGAAGAACACAGTACGATTTTTCGACATTCAAAACGATAAACAGACGGATATGCGGCAGATTCTGTAATAAGCACACTGGAAGGACTTTTTAAGCCTGCTATGTGTCTCCAGGCGTAATACTGGGGATCGGCCAGAACAATAAAGTCTGGTTCGACTCCAGCATTGAGACATGAGTGTAAAGCCGTATCTACAGCGATTAAAATTGCTTTATTTTTAAGGACTTTAAGATGTGGAAGCACATCTTTTAGGGTTGGGCCGGCACAAATTAGAACGACAGGAAGATTTTCAGGACACTTGTCTTTGTATATATTTACACCATCAAGCTTCCAGAATTCTTTAATATTGCGGCAACTGTTTTTTAGCCAGAGCCTGGAAAATTTCTCAAGAGTCCAGTTATTGATTTGTGTCTTTTTTTTGTTTCGTTCGATCAGAGCCCTTAAAGAGGCAAAATAATCTGCAGCATGACCGGCCTGAGCTTTATTTTCTATAAAAGCACAGTGACTGTAGCCACCCTGACTTTCTAATAACCCTGTTACTTCTTCAGTTCCAGCCTGAAGTGCCAGAATGACTTTTGGATGGGTAAACAGACTTGTCAAATCCATATATTTAAGGGACGCAAAAAAATAATCAAGAACAGGTTCAATAATAATTATAGTGTGGTCAGGATGCATTTCTGCCCATTTAAGAGGCGTCCATCCCAGCCCCATTGAGAAAAAAACTGCAGTCCATACTTCAGAAGTGGCGGACCCCGAAACTGTGGTCTCAGCCTCCCGCTGGGGATTATATAATGAATGGAGTGCAAGGGAATTTTCTTTTGCTGTAAGAGCTCCGGATTTTGAAGGAAAAACTTCCAGAAAGGAATAATCGGGTTCCGGAATTTGCTGAAGCTTTAGTTGTTCTGCAAGGACAGGAAATCTTAATGCAAAGGATTTTATGTTTTTATTCCAAAAAGAGTTCAATTTCCATGTCCTTTGTGATTTCTGTTCCTGGCTCTGGTGTCTGGGATACTACCCATCCGTCACCATTAATTTTGATCTTAATATCTTTGCTCGTTAGAAGGGGCAGAAGGCTTCTTTTTGGAAGTCCCTTAAAATCTGGTACACTGTCCGAAAGCTTTACAGATTCTTCGTTTTTAATAGTGATCAGTCCTGAGTGAGCAAAACTTGCTGCTCCACCACGGCTCATACCAAGATGGTCAATTATAACGCTGGCCGATTCTGCAATTACAGGAGCAGCAATACGTCCTGCCAGAGTTTCTCCACGGGCCTTTTCTATTACGATATAGAGAATGATTTCAGGCTTTTCCACAGGAAAAATTGCCATACAGCTGGAGAGAAAGTCTGTTTCACTGTAACCCCGTCCGTTTGTATCTGCCATCTGAGCGGTTCCAGTTTTTACACCAATAGAAATGTCGTTTAGATTTGCTTTTGAACCTGTTCCGCTTTTAGCTACAGTTTCCATACAATTTAAGATGTATCTTGCAGATTTATCACTAATTATCTGCTGCTTATATACAGGGGCATGAACATATTCTTCTACACCTCCCTGTGATGTAATTTTCTTTACAAGAGTAAGCTGTGTAAGGTATCCGCCATTGGCAATCGCTGTAGCGGCCTGAATCATCTGCAGTGCACTTACAGAAATTTCCTGACCAATGGCAATAGTCGGTTTTGAGCGTGCTGACCAGAATCTGTCACTTGTGTTTCGTACTGCACCAGCTGTTTCGCCGGGAAGTTCAATGCCGGTTTTTGATCCGAAGCCAAAACTTCGGATTCTTGAGAGAAACTGTTCGCTTTCAATTTGCTCCGACATTTGGGCAAGAGCATCGTTACATGAATATTTAAGGGCATCTCTGGCTGTAATCCATCCGTGATGATGAAGACATTTGATTTTGATTTTTTCTCCGCTGGCAGTTTTCTTTTCATAAACTCCATCGCACAGAAAAATATCGTCTTCTTTAATAGCACCGCTGTCGAAGAATGAAGCTACAGAAAAAATTTTGAATACTGAACCTGGTTCATAACTGTCAGCAGCCGGTTTATCTTTTCGTTCTTCTGTTGCAGATTTAGAGTATTCGTTAAGGTTTGCAGATGGAAGGGAAATGTAAGATAGAATTTCACCTGTCCGTGCTTCAGCTGCTATCATCATAAGGCTGGCAGCCTGGGTTTTTGTATAAGCTTCCCGTGCAATTTTTTCCAGTTTGAACTGGAGATTTGCGTCGATAGTCAGATAGATGTTTTTGCCCTGAACGTCAACAGGAGCTTCTGGATTAACAGGGGGAGAAAGAGTATCCTGCATGGCGTATTCAATACCTGAAAGTCCTGTACCTTCATTGCCCATGTAACCGACTACCTGGGATGCCAGATTGTTTTCCGGATAAATACGACCTGGAATTCTGTCAAACCGGACAGCAGAAATCCATCCGTTTTTGTCCGTTATATCACGTAAAGTTTCATAGGTGTTCTGATCGATTTTTTTCTTAAGGTAAACAAATGATGATGATTTAGCACTTGTAATTTTGTCAGCTATGGATTCTGGAGTTTCCTGCAGGGCAGGAGCAAATTCCGATGCAAAATAATTAAGGTCTTTTATTGAATCTGGAGTAACTACCACATGATAGAAGTTTGCTGCAACTGCAAGTGGTTTACCGCTTTTGTCTACGATGGAACCACGGAGGACCTGGTGGGAAGTAACGGTTTTTACGGGTTCATTGCTTAAGGCAAGATTAAAATATCGCCAGGCAATATAACAAGAAAAAGCAGCTGCCAGTCCGCAAAGAATGAGCACCCTTAATTTTCTCAGATATCCGTTCATTTCCATAAAACTTTACCCAGCACACTTCCTGTTGAAACAAAGCCATAATTTCTGGAATCTATAGATTCTGAGTAATTATCACCTATGGCCAGTATGTATCCTTCCGGAACTGAATTGCAGTTTTTCATTTTGATGTACTGTTCAGCCGTAAGCGGAATGTTCTTATCCCCAACAGTTAAATTATATACCGGATCAGTTGAATATTCTAGTAACTGTCCTTCTGTGGCAACGCATCTTTTTACAACTATTTTGTTATTATACAGATAAATAACGATATCATTCACATTTGGTGTGTTCCATTTGAGCAAAAGACGGCCATAACCTGGACAGTTAAGTCCATATGCAAGTTTATTTACGGCAAGAGTGGATTTATTGTGAATTGCCGGCTCCATTGAAAGCCCTGAAACGTGAAGAATATCAAAAAGAAAAACCTTTATCAGACTGCCGGCAGCCAGACCAAGACAAGTAATCATTATGAGCTTTTTAGAAAAAGGTGACAGTTTTACTTCATTCATATTTTTATCTAATATAACGAATTTTTGATGCCGATAATAGATATATGGAAATTATCAGTTACGTAGGTTCTTCCTCAGCAGGTTCGTTCAGACCTGGAAAAACATCTAAAACCTTAAGATCATTTAAAGCCAGGGTAAAAGAAATTGAAATTCCTCAAATAGTTGTTCCAAAAATCAACTTAAGGGTTTTAAAACCTGCAAAAATTATATTTCTTTTTGTGGTTGCAACAGTTTGTATTTTTACATCGTTTATTGTTTTAAAAGCCATGGTTCACTTTGAATCATACACAGGCCCTGTAAAGATGACTGTAAAATATGATTCAGAAACGGACTTCCTGAGAGAAGCTATGTCAAAGTTTGCCATGACCCCTAACAATGCTGCTTTTGATGAAAACGGTAATCTCCTTACAGCAGATGGAAAGGTAATTACTGCTGCCGGACTTGGAATTGCAAAAGCAGTATCATATCAGACATATAAGGTAAAATCCGGGGATACAATTAGTTCTGTAGCCTTGAAATTCGGACTTACAAATATTTCTACTTTAATTGCCGTTAATGGAATTGATAATGTGCGTACATTACGTGCTGGACAGAAACTTCGTATTCCAAATCAGGATGGACTTACATATACAGTTGCAGGAGGTGATTCAATCAACTCTGTATCAGCTAAATTCGGAATAACAATGGAAAGCCTTCTTGATGTAAATGATCTTTCTTCGAGAAATCTTTCAGTGGGACAGGAACTTTTTATTCCAGGTGCAAGAATGGATACAGCTTCCCTTAAAAAAGCAATGGGTGAACTTTTTATATGTCCACTGGCTCCCGGCTATCGCATTACATCTCGTTTTGGCCGCCGTTCCGATCCTTTTACAGGAGTTCCTTCAAATCACACAGGTGTTGATATGGCAGCACCTTCTGGAACACCAATTAAGGCTGCAATGAGTGGTAAAATTGCCTATGTCGGCTGGAGTAATATCTTTGGAAATTATGTAATAATCAATCATGGAAACGGATATCAGACATTGTATGGTCATATGCAGAAAGCTCTCTGCCGTACAGGTCAGACAGTGAGTCAGGGAACACGGATTGGTCTTGTTGGAAGCACAGGATATTCAACTGGTCCACACCTCCACCTGACAATGTATAAAAACGGGACACTTATGGATCCTCTTTCTGTGATAAAAAGATAAGGAAGTTTGCAATGAGTTTAATGATGAAGAATGTTTGTGTATGCGGCGGCTGTGGTCGTACAATTGAAACGGAATTTGTATATTGTCCATGGTGTGGAAATGCCAGAATGCAGAAAGACAATCAGGAAAGCCTTGATGCAGTGTTTCAGGAACTTGAACAGAAACAGGCAGAAAACAGGGCAAAACGACTTGCAAAACTTGAAGAGGAACTGAATGCTTTGGAACAGGATCTTTCAGTTATTGCATTAAGTGTGGAGATGTCTAAATGATGAAACTTTCGTTTATAAAATCGAAAGCAGTTGCAGCGGTTGTATTTATGGCAGCCGCTTTTTGTGTTTATTCCCAGGTGTCCTTTGAAAACCCTGACCTCAACATGGAAAATGGACTGCTATTTTCTGTTAAGCATAAAACATCTGGAAGTCCTTCCTATTCGACAGCGTTTATGGCTGATGCTTCAACTCTCTCTGATGTAAAAATCCTTACATGTTATCCTGAAAAAATGGAGCTTCTTTCTAAAGGTGCTGTTCTTCAGCTTCGAAACCGCTATGGAACGGCACGGTACTCAGTGTACGACGGAACACTTTCCTGGATTACAAGGACAGATTCAATTCCTGTACTTTCAGACAGGCAGGCACCTCAAAGTGTAAGTCCTGATGGGAAATGGATTGTATACATTAAAAAGACCTCAGCTGCAGAAGGTGAACTTGTTTTGAAGAACGGTTCAACTCTTCAGGAAACTGTGCTGAATAAAAAAGTTGATTTCAGTTTTGAAAAAGTTCCTGTATTGTGGAATCAGGAATCGACTAGCTTCCTTTACGAAAAAAATGGAATAGTTTACTTTTGTGATCCTAAGGCCGCTTTTCAGAAAATTCAGCTTACTGAAGAATTCAGAAAGATTGGAAAAGGGTCAATCAATAGTGTGTGCTGGGCAAATGCAAGAACTCTGATTTATATAGACCGGGATCTTGTTTATAAAATCAGTTCAAACGAGCTTTATACACGAGGGCTGTATTCCAACATGGTGGGCACAGGTACTGTTTGTGGACGTCTTCCGGTTTCATTTAATGCAGATAGAGATATTTTTTCTGTAAACCCTAGAGGAAATTCTCTTGTTCTTATTCAGGGCAACAGAATTGTATCTCTGTACAAAATTCTTGATGAAGGATTTGAATATCTTGTTCCTGTGTTATCAAAACCTGTTACTGATGCTGCAGGTACTGTCATCGATATAAAACCTTTCTGGTCAGTGGACTCTAAATGCTATCTTTGGGTTAATTCGCTGGGCTTTGAGGATGGAATACAAAAGTCTTCAGTTTATACACTGGGTGGAGACTTTCGTTTTGTTGCAATGATGGCACAGGCTGGTGAACCGGAAATTTCTCCTGACGGCAGAAGAATCTGCTGGTCCCAGGGGAAATCACTTTTTGTATATGAGATTGCCGGCTGGAAGCTGCTGGATCGTCTTACAGGAGAAAGTCTTGTTTCGTATCTCTGGAATGGTAATAATTCAATCTTTGCAGGAGGAACGGCTACTGTTCGCGAGTGGACACCAGGTAGTGAAGAGGGCAGAGGATTTGTAAAGACACTGTTCCTTTCTTCTTCTGATAAAGTTTTCTGGAATGAAAAACTGATATGTGCCATGTCCGTAGATGAAGAAGGAAAAATATTTAATTACGACACTGTAAAGGGTGTCTGGAAGTATTCGCTAAATGAATCTCAGATTCCTGAAGGTTCTGTTCAAAATGGGAGATACAGGGTTTTTGCCGGTACCACTCCAAACCAGAAATTTGCCAATACTCTTTTTGTAAGAACACTTTCTGGAAAAGCTGTAACAAGACCTTTGTTCCCTGACAGTGCAGTAAAATCAGCCCCTTTAAAGAAAGTATCGGTAATTGTTGATGTAACTGATGATGCTATGGGATTGAGTAGAATTCTTTCAGTTCTAAAAAAATATGACGTACCTGCGACTTTCTTTATAAATGGTGAATTTGTCCGCCGTTATCCAAAAGAATGCAGGCAGATTGTAAAAAGTGGATTCGACTGTGGTTCTATGTTCTTTACAGCTGCAGATTTAACAGATAAAGGTACATTTGTTATGAATGAAGAATTTATTCGCCGGGGACTTGCCCGAAACGAAGATGAGTTTTTTGCAGCAACTGGAAAAGAATTAAGCCTTTTCTGGCATGCACCGTACTTTATGTCAAACGAAAACATCAGAAAATTTGGACAGGCCTGTGGTTACAGATATGTTGAAGCCGGCCGTTATGCACTGGATACATTAACTCTGGAAGATGCCGCATCCGGTAAACCAGGATATCTTTCTGCCAGTCAGATTATTTCGTTTTTTGCAGAAAACGTAAGAGATGGAGATATAATCCCGGTATCTGCAGGAATTTCTAATGGCAATCGTACTGATTATCTATACGAAAAAATTGATCTGCTTCTTGGAACCCTCGTTAATGAAGGTTTTGAGATAGTGGATTCAAAAAATCTTTAATAAATTTTTAAAATCTTAAAGTTGCCAGACCGCCCCAGAATCGTCCCCACCAGGATGCTTTCGGGGCGTTTCTGTCTGTAACCAGAGGAACAGTTTCAAGAACAGTGTCACCAAGCTTGTACTGAATTTGACCTTTAATTGTGCCTAAAGGTGCTCCTCCGTAAATGTATTTTGGAATTGTAACTTCTGCCGTTATTGATGCAGCATCATCAAGGGCAGTGGCACCCTTTATATGAGGAACAGTTACTGTTTTTGTCCATGCTGGAACAAGATTAACGAACTTTGTTTTTGCACCAGGGGTTGCTACTGTGTAGGATTGAGCTATTTTTTCCCATGGTTTGTAATCAGCAAAAGAGGCAAAGGCCCAGTTCATCATAGTATTTCCGTCTTTAACTCTGTAGGCATTCCCCTGTTTTGAACCTGTACCTGGCCCCCTCATAGTTATAGAGAGAAATCTTACATCGTTTCGTATTGCTGTCAGTGCCAGATTATAGCCGCTTTCGTAAATGAAGCCGGTTTTTAAACCGTCACATCCATCCATTAAACCTAAAAGAGGGTTTGTATTTTTTTGATAGATTGCATGGGAATCTCCCTTGGATTTGAGCCATGAAGGAAGGTTATGTTCAAGAGGATATCTGATGTCTCTGCAGGAGTGATAATCCCGGAGGCTTTCAGGGTATTTAGTGATGTAAATGCGGCAGAATTCAGCCAGCTCACGGGCTGTTGTCAGATTATTTTCTGAATAACCGCTTGGTTCTACAAAGTGAGTTTTTGTAAGTCCCAGAGCCTGCACTTCATAATTCATGCGTTCTACAAATGCTTTGGTGCTTCCGGAAATTTTGTAAGCAATGGCCAGTGCGGCGTCATTGCCAGATGCAACAGCCAGACCTTTTAACAGTTCCCTTACTGAAACTTTTTGCCCTTGTCCCAGAAACATGAGACTTGCATCGGAAGGCATGTTTACTGTCCAGCTCATTTCCGGTGGATCTACCAGATCATCCAGTGTGATTGATCCTGCCTCAATTTCCTTAAAAACAACATACATAACAAACAGTTTTGTAATGCTGGCAGGTGGAATTATCTCGTCTGCATTTTTTTCAAAAAGAACACAACCGTTTGATGTATCAATAAGAATGGCTGATTCTGCGGCAATGTTAAGGTCTGCCTGAACAATCGGATACGGGAGCGGCTTTAAGGTTTCATCTCTATTTGATTTATATGTCTGGTTAAGGTAAGTCAGAAGTGATGACTGCTGGTCAAGAGACAGTGGTTTTACAGACTGTACATTGAAGAAGGTGGCTGACCATAAGAAAAAAATTCCTGCTATTATAGCAAGAACAAAAAGAACTGAACTGACTGAAAGGCAAACTTTTGATGATTTGGGAAGTGCCTTGATTTTTGAAACAAACCTGTTATTCATAAGCATTATATTAGCAGAATAACAGCTGTTGGTAAAACGGTGAATTAAAATAGGGAAGGAGGAGAAAAAAAATGCCTTTTACCATATCCATCGGGATGGTCTTATGGTAAAAGGCTTAAAATTTGATTTCTGGTTTATAAATTATTTACCAAGGGAATCCATTACAGTCTGTTCGTATCTTGCCCAGTAAAGGTCGTCGCTTTCCATTTTACCTTCCTGGTTTACAGTGAACATAAGCTTTCCGTCGCTGTTTTCTCCCATAGCATTTTTTGGATGACAGATACTTGCAGAAAGGCCTGGAATTCCAGCTTTGATTGCTTTTGCAAATTCACCTGCAACTACGAATCCACCCAGTTTGTTGTTATGAGTAGAGTCTCCATTGAACATGAGCTCTTTTGCTTCAGTGTTGTTTCCACAGTCTGAATATGCTTTTTCATAAAGAGTTTTTGTAAGTTCAAATCCGTCGATGAGGAGGATTTTCTTTTCCTGTGCCAGCTGGCGAACTGCATCTACGTAAGCATTGTTTCTTGTAATCTGAGTTTTTGTAGATGTGTCCTTTGAGTCATGGTGAGGAGTTATTCTACCTTTTCCGTCAAAATACTGGCGGCTTACTGGAGTTACAAGAACAGGAGTAGCTCCTGCTTCAAGAGCAACATTTACATACTGCATGAGATACCATTTGTATGTTGCACCACAGTCGTAAGAGTAGAATGTAGTTCCGTATTTTTCAATGTAACTGTCTGGAGTTCGTACCTTTTTTCCTTCGCTGATAGGGTAGATTCCTTTTTTGTTAGGTTCACCAAGGGGAACATAGCGGTCTTCAAGGTATCCTGCAGCATTTGAACAGTCATTGTGACCAAACTGAATGAACAGATAGTCGCCATTTCCAATCTGCTGCTTAATTTTGTCCAGGTTTCCCTCATTGATAAAGTTGCGGCTTGAACGTCCCCCGTTAGCATAGTTCTGAACGGCAACTGCACCGTTAAAGAAGCACTGGAGGAATTCTCCCCAAGCTCCTTCGTTTCTGGTCTGACCACCGTTCCACATACCTGCTGCAGAGTAGTCTTTGCAAGTTGAGTCAGAAGCCAGGAATACGTTTACTTTTCCAGATGCACGGTTTCTGATTGACGCAGCTTTTGCAGGAACTGCATACCCACGATTAACTTTTTTGTCGAGTTTTACAGTTACTGGTTTTCCAGGTTTTCCGTTTCTTGTCTGAGGTGTGATTACACACTTGATGTTGAAATCAGAATCGTCCTTTGTGATGAGATAAGTTTTGTCAGCATATCCTGCACTCTGTCTTACAAGGTAGTCCTTGTTGTCTTTTGTGCGGTACCACTGGATGAGAGAAATATCTTCCTTTGAATCTTCTGAGAATTCATAGTGAAGAGTGATTGTGTGTCCAGGGTATGGAGTATTTATATCGTCATCTGTTGTAAAGCTTGGCTTTTTTACTTTTGCATCTTTGCCGGCACCATCATTGTAGTAAGTAGGAATCCAGCTTACAAAATAGTTCTTAGGTGTGTATGCAGAAGCATCAGAGATAATTTTTCCACCATTGCGCAGTGATGTATCTACTGAAGCACCATTCCACATTGTGTTGTATTCGAAGAAGTTTGCTTTTTGAGGGAGATTTCCGCTCATATCTGTCCAGCCCATTGGATCGATGATTCCATCATAACCAAGAACAGTGTTAACAAATGCAACAGTTGCAGTCTGTCCCCATGGACGTCCGAATACACCAGGGTTCTGGATAGTGTTCTGGTCTCCGCTTACAGTACAGTTGTAGAACAGATATCCCTTGAGAAGAGGAAATCTTGCTGCTGTAAGATAACCTGTTGCGTTGATGTCAGTGTAACCTGTCCAGCAGATTTCGCAGTTTTCAAATACTGCATCACCATCACCAAAGATAAAGTCTGTTCCACCTTCTACATAACAGTTACGGAAGTACTGGCTTGTGTTTGTTCCTGTATAAAGAGTGTCCTGTGAACCGATGAATTTACAGTTAAGGAATTCTGACTGAGCAGATTCTATACAGAGAGCTGAAGACCGTTCTGTTGCTTTTTTTGCACGTACATCAGAGTTCAGTTTGCGGACGAATGGAAGTGAGCCGTCTGGTTCAACACCGTCTGCCAGTTCTTCTGCTGTAACGTATTTGTTGAAGGATGTTTCAAATGTAATGCCTTCTGCCTTGAAAGATTTAGCTTCCTTCTTAACGTAAGTAGCAACACCCCACTTTGCAACACTGCGTTTTTCAAATTTATCGTAAGCCCTTTCTTCATCAAAATATCCTGCAGGATCTGCTGAATAGTATGTGTATCCGATACCGTAATACCATGTGAGTTTAACTTCCTGTGCAGGAGTGTCATTTTTTAGGGTAAGGTAAGGGGCTGTAATAATAACCTGATCTCTGTAAACACCTGGTGCAATGTGAATTGTAATGCGGTCTGCTTCTGATTTAGGAGCCATGGCTGCTGCAGCAGCAACAGCTTCTTTTACTGTTTTGTAGTCTGGTTTTTTGCCGCCTACATAGATGTCTTTTTTGAGAGGAAGCTGCTCAACAGACTTGTCTTTTTTTGTAAGGAGAATGTCTTTTGTTACATTTGCCCCATTAACAACGATATGGTTCATTGTTTTAGCTTCTGGAGTTTCGCAGATGACTTCATAGCTTCCGTCACGGAGTTTTATACCGTAAATTCCGTTTGCAGCAGCACCGGCATATTCGTAACCGTCATCAAGATTTTTGAAAGTGATTGATGAAGGCATTGTTTTTGTGTAACCGATGAATTTACCGTTTACGTCGTAAGCAGGTTTTGTTGCAACGTTAATGTCCTTTGAGAAAGCTGCTGTACCTTCAAAAGCAACATCGCCTGTAAGCATATAGTCATTTGCTCCTGAAAGTTCTGCAGTGTATGCAACAGATGGTTCAAGTTCACCTTTGAAAGTGAATTCACCGTTAGATGTTGTTACTGGAATTGAGACAGGCAGATAGTTTGAAGTTGCAGGTGGATTCATTGTGATGCTAACTGGAGTATCAGCCTTGAAATCAGCCTTGAATCCTGAAAGTTTTCCTGAAACTGTGTATGTTTTCATTTCTGCAGCTGTAAGATCCTTTTTAATGGCAGAAACTGCAGCTGCATCAATATTGATGATCTTTGTTTCAGCTGTAATGCCATATCCCTTGATACCTGTAAGAACTGCTGTAAATGTATGGCCAGCAGGAAGGTTTGCACTGTAAGTTTTTCCGCTGATGGAAGCTGGAATTTCCTGTTTTGTTTCCTTAACTACAAATTTAAGCTGTGGCTGACCTGCCGAAAGTCCTGAAATTGCACCGGTTACAGCAATACCTGGAGTTCTTTTGATTCTGTAATATACAGGCTTACCAACAGAGGCTTCGGCGTAAACTTTGTAAGAACCGCTTGTAGTTGCAATATAGGTGTATCTTGTAGAAACAGCAGGGAGAGGAGCAGATTCATCCTGTTTTCCGTCTTTTTCTCCATCTGCATTTACAGAGGCAAAGTGAATTTTTTCATCGCCGGAATTTGAAATACGGGCATAGAAAGTGATTACATCCCCGGCCTTAACATTTTTAAGCAGCATATAGCGTTTTGATTCGCCACCCTTACCGTTACAGTAATACATACCGTTTGAAATGTAACCGTCATCGAATTCAAAGCTTGAATATCCCTGAACACCGTAGTTTTTTTTACCGTCGTAGTAAGCACGGTCGTTTTTGTCGGTTTTTAATGTCAGATCGCCGAAAAAATAGTCGCCGGCAACGAATTTCCCGTCATCGGCAATTCCTTCAATTGCATCAATGTCAGCAATTGAAATGTGATTGACAGCATCTTTTTCTGTTACGCCGCCGAAGTCCCATACTTCAGTTTTACGGGATTGTGCAGAAACTGTTACAGTTGAAAAAATTGCAAGTGTCAGAACTGCTTTCCAAAACTTTTTCATATAAACTCCCAAAAAAGTCATTAACAAATCAAAAGATCCGATAGTGGCTTTTTAGCGTACATCTGCAGCAGAGTGAAGATGTACCGTTGAAAGGAAAGTCTGCAACGCAAACTTTGCAAAGATAAAAATTGTGCTTTCGCAGGGAAATTTTATCCTGCTGTTCCTTTTTTTTACAGAAATTTTTAAGTAAAAATCCTGACTATTATAACGGAGTTTTAATAAATTTGATAGAGAAAATTGAGGTTTGCTGTTTATGTTTAGGACAGCCCGGTTCCAGAATGGGGTATCTGCTATAGTTTTGATGCTTTATTCTGAAGAATCATGTCGCAGAGAGTGATGGCTGTCATAGCCTCGATTACAGGTACAATGCGGGGACAGAGGCATACGTCATGGCGTCCCTGAATTTCCAGTTCTACGTCTTTGAATGATCCGTCTTCTGAAACTTGAACAGTTTTTTGAGATTTGAAGATTGAAGGAACAGGTTTAACTGCGGCACGGAAAAAAATCTCGTTTCCGTTGGACATACCGCCAAGGATACCACCAGCGTTGATAGTGTCGAAAACAGCGGATTTGCCGTCAGGAGAGGCTCTCATGACATCGTTGTTTGTGCTACCTGTCAAATCTGGAGCATCAAATCCTGCCCCAAATTCAATTCCTTTTACTGCACCTATGCTAAGAATGGCATGGGCGAGAACAGCATCAAGTTTGTCAAATACGCATTCCCCAAGCCCTGCAGGAATCCCGGTTACAGAGCAGGCAATGACACCGCCGGCTGAGTCTCCGTTTTTACGGATTTCTTCAATTTTTGCGTTCATTTTTGCAGCAGCTTCGTTGTCAGGAGCACGAAGAGGATTCTGTTCAATCTGGGCGTAATCTACTTTTGAAATTGAAATACCTGCAGCCCGCTGAGTATAGGCTGTGATTTTAATATCAGGGTAAAATGAGGCAATAACCTGACGTGCGATTTCTCCTGCGGCTACACGAGCTGCAGTTTCACGACCTGAACTTCGTCCGCCGCCTCTGTAGTCACGGAATCCGTATTTCAGGAAATATGTAAGGTCGGCATGGCCAGGACGAAATGTTGTTGCCAGATTTCCATAATCTTTTGAATGCTGGCTTGTGTTTCTGATTATGTAGCCGATGGAGGTTCCCTGGCTTTTGCCTTCGAAAATACCGCTTAAGAATTCTGCTTTGTCATCTTCTTTGCGTGCTGTTACAGATGCATTAAGCTGTCCGGATTTTCCTGTACTCTGACCTGGCTTACGGCGGTCCATTGCTGCCTGCACTTTGTTCAGATCAATGTTAATGCCTGCTGGAACACCATCAATTACAGCACCAAGGGCTTCTCCGTGGCTTTCTCCAAATGTTGTAACTTTAAAAATTTTGCCAAATGTGTTTCCAGACATAGCGGCCTCCCTGAAGTTTTTTGTTAGAAATAATTTATCATGAAACGGCGGTGTGGGGGAAGTTGCAGTTAAACAGCAGGTCTTTCCATTATATTGTAAATTCAAGAAATCTACTTTTCACACCACCCTAAATTCATTAAAATTGAATGCATATTTTTCATAATTTTTTCGAGGTAGAAAATGAAATTACAGGGTGCTTTAACAGCCATGATCACTCCTATGAACAGTGATGGCTCAGTTGACTACGAAGGCTTTAGAACAAATGTAAAGTTCCAGCTTGAACAGGGAATTGACGGTCTTGTACCACTCGGAACTACAGCTGAAACTCCAACTCTTGACGAACGTCCTGGCGAAGAAGAAGACAGAATTATCGCCATCGTTATGGAAGAAGTAAAAGCTTTTGAGAAAAAAACTGGTAAACACGTTCCTGTAATCCTCGGTGCAGGAAGTAACAACACCCGTGATGCAGTAGCTTACTGTGAACGCGCTAAAAAAGCCGGAGCTGACGGTGCTCTCGTTGTAACTCCTTACTACAACAAACCTTCAAAAGAAGGTATTTACCAGCATTTTGCTGCAGTTTCAAAAGTTGGAATTCCAATCATTGTATACAATATTCAGGGACGCACCGGTGTAAATATCCCGACAGACACACTGGCACGTATTGCAGAACTTCCAAACATCGCAGGTGTAAAGGAAGCTTCCGGTAATATCAACCAGATGATGGATGTTATTGCTACAATCAAATCTAAAAAACCGGACTTTGCCGTACTTTCAGGAGATGACGGACTTACACTTCCACTTATTTCTGTAGGTGGGGACGGAATCATTTCTGTAGTTTCAAACCTGGCTCCGGCTCTGATTGCAGAACTTGCAGCAAAAGCACTTGCAGGCGATATAGAATCAGCAAAAAAGATTCACTACAGACTTCTTCCATTCTTCAAGGCAGCATTTGTAGACGGTAACCCGACATCAATCAAATATGCCATGAACGTAAAGAAAATGCCTGCCGGCCCATGCCGACTGCCACTGGTAGAAGTAACAGACAGTGCAAAAAAAGTAATCGAAGACGCACTCAAGCAGTGTAATCTGTAATAATTAGACAGATTAATTATTATATATGTAATTTATGCCTTTTTTTGAGGTATGTACGGAGTCGGGGTTCCGGCATAAAAAAAATCTGCACAAGCGAAGCGCGGAAGCCTTTTTTTATGACGGGTTCCAGACGGGAGTACATAGCTCAAAAAAAGAGGGAGAAAATATATGTCAGAAAAAATTAACGTAGGAGTTTTAGGTGCTACAGGTATGGTAGGTCAGCGCTATATTAAACTTCTCGAAGATCATCCATGGTTTAAAGTAACATATGTTGCAGCTTCACCTCGTTCAGCAGGTAAGCCATATAAAGAAGCAGTTGCAAACCGTTGGCTCATTGGTGCAAACATTCCTGCAGATGTAAAAGATCTTACAGTTCAGGATGCAAATGACCCTAAAGCAGCTCTTGGAAAATGCCGTTTTGTTTTCTCTGCTCTTGAAATGGGAAAAGACGAAATTAAGGCTCTTGAAGCAGCTTATGCAGCAGAAGGAATTCCTGTTGTATCAAATGCTTCTGCAAACCGCTGGACAGAAGATGTTCCAATGCTCATTCCGGAAATTAACTTCTCACATCTTGATGTAATTGCAGAACAGAAAAAACATCACGGCTGGGACAAAGGTTTTGTAGCAGTAAAACCAAACTGTTCTCTCCAGACATACATGATGCCACTTTATGCGCTTCAGCAGGCAGGCTACCCTGTAAAACGCATGATCGTAACTACTCTCCAGGCAGTTTCCGGGGCAGGTTACCCTGGTGTTGCTTCTTTCGACATGATCGACAACATTGTTCCATACATCGGTGGTGAAGAAGAAAAAACAGAAAAAGAATGTCTTAAGATTCTTGGTAAAGTAAAAGACGGCAAAATCGAAAATGCTTCAGGTCCAGTCGTTTCTTCAACATGTACTCGTGTTCCAGTAATCGATGGTCATACAGCAACAGTAAATCTTGAATTTGACCTTCCTGAAGATAAAAAACCAACACTTGAACAGATTCTCAAGGTTTGGGAAAACTTTACTTCACTTCCACAGGAATTAAAGCTTCCTTCTGCACCAGAACATCCAATCGTTTACCGCGAAGAAGAAAACCGTCCACAGCCTAACCGTGACCGTGATACAGAAAAGGGCATGGCTTGTGTTCTTGGACGCCTTCGTAAGTGTAATGTATTTGACGTTAAGTTTGTTGCCCTCAGCCACAACACAAAACGAGGTGCAGCTCTCGGCGGTATTCTTAATGCAGAACTTCTTAAAGCAAAAGGATTTTTTGACAACTAAAAAATAGAAAAATCTACTATATTAATTGATTAGGGATAAACAGAACATGCACGGAATTTGTGTCTGCTTTGTTTATCCCTTTTTTTTTGGGGGGGAGAAACGGACTTGAGAAATTGCCTTTATTTGTGGCTTAAAAGAAATGCAAGAAATTCTTCTTCTGACAGTGGTTTTGAGTAAAAGTAGCCCTGAACCAGATCACAGTTGATTGTTCTTAAGAAGTTTCTCTGAACCTCTGTTTCTACACCTTCGAAAATTGTCTGTTTTTTAAGGTTACGTCCCATTTCCACAAGGGTTTCAATAAGGGCAGTAGCATCTTTATCCAGGTTTTCCTGGTTGTTCTTGCTTGCTTCGTCCAGAAATGATTTGTCGAATTTTAAGCTGTCCACAGGAATTTTAGTAAGCATGTTGAGGGAAGACTCTCCTGAGCCAAAATCATCCATTGCGACCTTAAAGCCTTCTTTGTGAAGCATTTCTGTTGTAATCTTTAATGTGTTTCTGTCCATTACTGAACGCTCAAGAATTTCTACTTCGATAAGGCTTGAAGGTAAATTGTATTTTTTGAATGTTTCAGTAAATCTCTGAATAAATACTTCCGGATTTGAGTGATTTCTGGACATATTAAGAGAAACAGGAACTACATCAACTCCATTATCGAGGGATTGACGAAGGAATTTAAATACCTGTTCGTAAACATAAAAGTCCAGCTCCTTTACAGAGTCATTTCGTTCAAAAAGAGGAATGAATCGTGCCGGTGACAATTGCCCCAACTTGGGATTGTTCCAGCGTACAAGAGCTTCGGCACCAACAATTTTGTCGTTAAGAAGATTGATTTTTGGCTGATAAACAACGTAGAACTCTCCGTCTTTCATGGCCTGTTCCATGTGGTTTTCAAGATAATGTTCTTCGTTTGATTTCTGAAGAAGCTCCTGATCAAAAATTGCGTAAGAGTTAAGGATGTTATCTTTAATAGTGCTCTTTGCAAATGAGGCCTGTCCAATAAGTTCCTGAATGGAAATAGGTTTTTCATCGGCAGAGTCTTCCGGCTGACGGAAGGTAATACCGTATTTAGGGAAAAACTGAATTTCATAGTCCTTAATGGAGTTGTTAAGGTCATTAATACAGGTCTGAAAATCCTTAAGGGCAGAGCGGGAAGATTTTATCTTCATGATTGCATAAAAACGGTCTGCATATCCGCGGCATATAATTCCTTTTTTGAGAATTGAAAAGTCTGCCAGCTTCTTTCCGAAGAAAGTAATGAGTTTATCTGCTTTTTCGATTCCGAAGTTCTGGTTTATGAATTTAAATCCATGAATGTCCGCTTCAATAAGCATAAACTTGCTTTTTGGATTACGGTTTAAAAGCTTGGAAGCGTATGCTTCAAACTGAGGTCTTGTGTAAAGATTTGTCAGTGGATCGTAAATTGTAGAGAAGAATTCTATTCTTCGGAAATATTCTGAAAGCTTGTATTCAAGGAAAATAAGGAATATTACAGTAAGACTTGTAAACAGAATAATGAGAAGTTCATATTTACGCTGAGTATTGAGAACCATTTCGTATTCATCCAGGTCAATTACAAGTCCAACATACCAGTCTGTGTATTTAATTGTCCTGAAGAAAACGCAGACAGGAACGCCGTCTGTGTTTGTTGTCTGAAGAAAACCTTCTGTAGCCTTTGTCCAGTCGGCAGGTTCCGGGTCCTTAAGGCTTTTTGTAATATTATGATGGGCCAGAGTGTTAAGGAATTTCCGCTGCGGGTGGTATATTACAACATCCTTTGAATTCTGAATAACAATCCTCTGGTGATCTCCGATTGAAATATCTGAAAGTTCTTTGTGGAGTGTTGTTAAAAGCATGGAAGCACAGATTGCCCCTTTAAGATTGCCTTTTTTGTCTACAACCCTGCGGCAGAAAGAAATTGAAGGCTTATTTGTCTGTACCGAAACGTAAGTGTCTGTTACGAAAGTAAATTCCAGGCTTTGAAGCTTCTCAAGAAAAGAGTCATCCGGGTATGTCTGAATAATTCGGTTGTCCTGAGTCCAGGATCTGCCGTCCATGGTACAGAAATATACAGATGAAAAATATTCTGGAGTTTTCCATGCGTTTTTAACAAGGTAGGCCTGAATTTCTTCTGGAGTGCCTTCCTGAAGCAGCTCAGGATTGTAGGCTTTGAGAAGAACCTCGTAGTTGTATACTTTCTGTGCAATAGTGTTTGCAAATCCGTCAATAACCTGATCAAGGCTCTCTGTATACTGACGGTTTGAAATTTGTCTGATTTTAGAAATGCCGAAATTTGAAAGGAAAATATTAACTGCCAGTATGACTATTCCAGTGGAGATAAAAGAAAAAAATCTGAATGTGTTTTGAGAGATTTGCTTCTTTTTCAGCATGTTGAAATTGTAACATACTATTTTCTGCAGGTAAAATTTAATTTAAGGTCGGTTTTATAAATAACAGAAATTTGTTAGAATGAATTTAAGGGTTAGGGATTGTAGCAGCGGCAGAGCCGTTGCGAAGCAATGAAGCGGAAGCGGAACTGCGAAAAGCCCGGCCGACGTCAGAATGACGGCGGTAACCCCCAGAAAAGGAACCATTATGAAGAAAACATTTCCACTTACCCATGAACAGCTTACTCAGCTCGTAAATGAATATCCTACACCATTTTATATTTACGATGAAAAAGCAATCCGTGAAAATATGCGCCTTTTTACAAAGGCATTTTCGATTTTTCCTGAATTCCGGGAACACTTTGCAGTAAAGGCCCTTCCAAATCCATACATTCTTAAAATTCTTGCCAGCGAAGGCTGTGGGGCAGACTGTTCATCACTTCCTGAACTTATGCTTTCGGAAATTTCGGGAATCAAAAAAGATCATGTAATCTTTACATCCAACGAAACCCCTGCTGCAGAATACCAGTACGCTTATGCCAATGGAAACATTATTAACCTTGATGATATTACACATATTGAATTTTTAAAGAAGGCACTTGGGGGAAAACTGCCTGAAACAATCTGTTTCCGTTACAATCCGGGCCCTGCAAAACACGGCTGCAATTCCATCATTGGAAAACCGGAAGAAGCAAAATACGGTCTTACCCGCGAACAGATGATTGAAGCTTACAAAATCTGTAAGGAAGAAGGTGTAAAGCATTTTGGACTCCACACAATGGTTGCATCAAACGAACTTAATCCAAACTTCTTCATGGATACAGCAAAGCTGGTGTTTGAGCTGGCAGTTGAAGTAAAAGAAAAGGTTGGGGTAAACATTGAATTTGTTGATCTTGGCGGAGGCCTTGGCATTCCATACAAACCTGATCAGGTTGCAATTGACTATGATGTAGTAGCAAAAGGGATTCGCGAAGAATACGACAGAACAGTTGTTCCGGCAGGCCTGGATCCAATGGCAATTTACTGGGAATGTGGCCGCCCGATTACAGGTCCTTACGGCTGGCTCGTTTGTACAGCAGTGCACGAAAAGCATATTTACAAAGATTACATCGGTACAGACAGCTGTATGGCAGACCTTATGCGTCCTGGTATGTACGGCTCTTACCACGAACTTACAGTAAGCGGCAAAGAAGACGCACCAAAGGATCACAAATACGATGTTGTTGGTTCACTTTGTGAAAATTGTGACAAATTTGCTGTAGACAGAGAGCTTCCTGAGATTAAAATCGGCGATCTTCTGATTATCCACGATGCAGGAGCTCACGGTCGTGCCATGGGATTTAACTATAACGGAAAGCTTCGCTGCGGTGAGCTGCTTCTCCGTGAAGACAAGAAAGTAATTCAGATTCGCCGTCGTGAAACAATCAACGATCTGTTTGCAACACTTGATCTTGACGGTGTGGACAAGTTTAACTAAAACTCAGACACAGACACGGACACAGACACAGACTGTGCGGGTCAGAACTCTGCGGGACAGTGGAAGTGCATTGCTTCTCCTGTAATCGGGTGCGTAAAAGAAAGGTCGGTGGCGTGCAGGAGAAGTCTTTCGCCGTCATCACACCTTCCGTACAGTGTGTCACCGATTATTGGTAGTCCAAAACCGTGGCTATCCGCAGCTGCCAGACGAAGCTGGTGTGTTCTGCCGGTGTGGGGAATAAACTCAATTCTGGTAACAGGCCGTCTGGTTCCGTCTGGAGCAGTGTAGGGTTCAACCCTCAGAGTTCTCCATTGGGTAACTGCATTTTTACCGTTTACGTCGTCCCATATCTGGTGCGGTCTGTTGTCCGGATCAAGCCTGAAAAATAATTCCATCTGACCTTCAGTCGGAATTCCTTTTTTTGCCAGAACACCGTCAACTAAAGCTTCATATTTTTTTGAAGTTTCCCTCATTTCAAACTGTCTGTTTAATTCCCTGTGAGCTTCCTTTGTAAATGCAAGTACAAGAATTCCCGAAGTTTCCATATCAAGTCTGTGTACGGCAGGTTGTTCAATGCAGTCCGGAAACAGTCTTTTTACTCTGTTTACAATGCAGTCCTGCTTGTCCGGTCCGCGACCAGGTACGCTTAAAACACCGCTCTGTTTATTTACAACGATTATATGCTGGTCTCTGTATAAAATCCTGAGACCGAGAATGTGTGGCAGAATAAGTCCGCAACGGATGTCACATGGTGGAGTTAAGGATATTGACTTGGTGGTTCCGGCGTTGCCGCCGCTACGTCCGCCCTTCGCTGACCGCTCACAGCCTCCGGCTGCTACGGGGCTCCCATCGCTAACCTTTTCCATAGAAAAATGCAGTTTTGATTCCGCAAGGCTTGCGGGGGTGAGCTCGTGTTCAAAGGCGTAACTTAACAGTTTTGGTGCACAGCAGTCCCCTGTTCCTGTTGGAGGAAGTTTTCCTTTAAGGATGTTCATCATCGGACGGGAAACTCCATCAGCACAGTAAAAATCATAAAGGTCAAATACTTTACGGAGGGATTTGTCACAAAGGTTCAGTCGGTGTTTTTTGAGGGAGGCTGTTTCCTCTTTAGAGCCACCCTTACTCTCCAGATTTTTGATTTTTTCCGTAAGTTCATGAATTTCTTTATCGTTTTGGGCCAGGGCTTTTTCGACTTTTTCTGGAGAAGCAACCGGCTGCACGAAGATTCCAGGCAAAGGCCCTTCCAGACTGCAGCTTATGCCGCTTAAAGAAATGAGGTTAATTATGTTTCCATAAAAATCCCGGCATACCAGGACGCCGGCCATAACAGAGGATGTGTCTCTGCCATCTGAAGGCGGGGCACAGCGTTTTAAGGAGATATTGCCGGATCTGATGTCATTAATAATCAACGAGAGAACTTCAGATGCCGCTTCTTCAGGAAATGGTGGAAACATAAGTACAGTGTAACAAAAAAGGGAATATCCTAGAAGTAATGACCAGTATAGTTATTACTTATGGGACATTCCCGATGCTTGACCTTAGATAATGACAGGTACTCAGTTATTTATTGAAAAAAGATGCAAAAGGATTGTATGTGTCGCCGTCGTCGCTCTGCTTAGACATGTAGCTGGCAGCGTCATCATCCTGCTGAACAGAGCCTGCCGGTGCCAGGGAGATGCGTTTTTCTGCAGCATCAATTTTCTGAATAACTACATCCATTGTCTCTCCAGCCTTAAACTTTTTGCTTAAGTTTGTTGTTGCACTAACGTCTGTCAGCTCAGAAACATGCACAAGACCGTCAATTCCAGGCATAAGGTTTACAAATACACCAAAGCCTGCAATGCGTGCAATTTTGCCTGTAAATTTCTGACCAACGGAAATCTGTTCAGAAACAGAGTCCCATGGATCACTTTCAAGAGCCTTAAGACTGAGGCTTACCTTTGAACGTTCTGGTTTTGCAGTATTCCAGTCAGCCTTAATAATTTTAGCTTCAATTTCCTGACCAACGCTGAGAACAGAAGCAACATCAGAAACACGCTGGTGGCTGATTTCGCTTACAGGAAGCAGAGCCTGGAATCCGTTTACGTCAACAAAAGCACCGTATGACTGAATTGATTTTACAGTTCCCTTTACAACAGTGCCTTCAGTGAGTTTGTCTGCAAGGGCATTAACCTTGTCGTTTTCGGCCTGTTCTTCAAGACGGCGGTTAGAAACAATAATGTTTTTTCCTTCGTTTTTGAATTCTGTAATTAC
>JAZQNJ010000101.1:0-6020 GCA_045627285.1 Treponema sp.
GTCCGCCGTAAAAATAAGGAAAACGGGGACTTTTAAGGAGAAATATTATGAAAAAAATCATCGCAGCAGTTTTAATCGGAGCAGTAGCTCTTACATCAGTATTCGCAGCTAAAAAACAGAAGGCTACAACACTTAAAATCGGTGTAGTAGGATCAATTTACGAAGACCTCTGGGCACCAGCTCAGAAAGCACTTAAAGCAGAAGGCATTAACCTTAAAATCGTTCAGTTCTCTGACTATGTAACTCCAAACAATGCCCTTTCAAACGGCGAAATTGACCTTAACGCTTTCCAGCACCGCATCTTCCTTGAAAAAGACGCTGGCGCTCACAACTACGACGTTAAACTTATTGGAAACACATTCATCATTCCGCTTAACCTTTACTCAAGCAAAGTAAAATCTGTAAACGAACTTAAACCAGGCGCAACAATCGCTGTTCCAAACGATGTTACAAACGGCGGCCGCGCTTACAAGGTTCTTGCAGCTGCTGGACTTATTACACTTAAAAAATCTGCCGGATTTAACCCTACAATCGACGACATTGAATCAAATCCTAAAAACTTTGTAATTAAAGAACTTGCAGCTAACACAATTCCATCTGCCCTTGCAGACGTTGATGCAGCAATCGTAAACGGAAACTACGCCCTGGACTTTGGTATTAAAACAGAATCAGCAATTTTCAAGGACACTTCTGTTAACGAAAAAGCATACTGGAACCTTATTGCAGCCCGCGGTAAAGACCTTCAGGATCCTGCAAAAGTTGAACTGTTCAAAAAAGTTGTAAAGGCTTTCCAGACAGCAGAAACAGAAAAAGTATTCAATGTTAAGTTCGGCGGTTACTTCATTAAAGAAGGCTGGGAAATCGACGAATTCTAATAAAGCAAAGGGGCGCCTGCCCCTCGCTACAACCGCCTGCGGCGTTTTCCGCTACCCCCTCTCCTAAGGGCACAGCCCTTAAGATCCGGTAGCTCGCAGGCGGGCTTTTTTTATGTGGAGCATCATTATGTCAGACATTAACCAGCTTTCAGCAATCATAAAAGATCCAAACCGTGTAATTTATTCAAAAAATATCGAACAGAAATACTTAAGCGACACTTTAGGACGCAAAAAAGGCTCTGCCTCTGCCCTTGTTTTTCCTGTTTCAACAGAAGAAGTAAGTGCCGTACTTAAGTTTGCACACCAGAACAATATTGCAGTTACACCACGTGGAGCCGGAACAAATCTTGTAGGTTCTACAGTTCCTCACGACAACGCCATCATCATTGACTTTTCAAAGATGAATCATGTGCTTGAAATTGACAAAGAAAACTTTACGGCCCTGGTGGAACCTGGCGTAATTCTTGAAGATTTTCAGAAGCAGGTTGAAGGACTGGGGCTTTTCTACCCGCCTGATCCCGGTGAAAAACGTGCCAGCATCGGGGGAAATATTTCAACAAATGCCGGCGGTATGCGTGCCGTAAAATACGGAGTTACAAGAGATTATGTAATGGGTCTTGAACTGGTTTTAGCCGACGGAACTGTAATCTGGACTGGCAGCAAAAACCGCAAGGACACAACCGGTCTTGATATTAAAGACATTGTAATCGGCTCCGAAGGAACCCTTGCCGTAATTACAAAGTGTCTTTTAAAACTTATTGGAAAGCCTGAAAAAGCAGTAAGTATTTTAATCAGCTTTGAAAGCCTTAAAGCCGGCATTGAAGCCGTTCCTGTAATTTTAAAAGCTAACTTAAATCCTACTGCCCTGGAATTTATCGAAAGAAAGGTTGTAAAGCTTGGAGAAGACTTTCTTAAGCTTTCATTTCCGGATTCTGAGGCACAGGCTTACCTGCTTTTAACTTTTGACGGCAGCGCCGAAGAAATTGAAGGCAGCATTGAACGCCTTAAAAAAGTAGTTTCTTCCGTTTCAAGAAAAGTAACTGTACTGACAGATACTACAGAAAGCCAGAATGTATGGAGAATCCGCGGCTGTCTTGTAAAAGCCGTTGAAGCCGTCAGCGAGCAGGAACCACTGGATATTGTTGTTCCAATCAGCAAGGTAGACAGCTTTGTAAACTACGTAAACAAGCTTGAAGCAGAAAGTAAAATGCAGATGATAAGTTTTGGACACGCCGGAGACGGAAACGTTCACCTCTGCGTTGTGCGGGGTGAAAGGAGCGAAGAAAGCTGGGAAAAAGAACTGAATGAAAACCTTAAGCAGCTTTATGCACAGGCCCACAAACTGGGAGGTTTAATTTCCGGAGAACACGGCCTTGGAGTAAGCAAAAGGGAGTTTTTCTTTAAGGAAATGCCGGAAGCAAACGTTCAGTTAATGAACCAGATAAAAAAAGCCTTTGACACAAAAGGAATATTAAATAAAAACATTTCTTATGTGAAATAAAAAATATTTTTACTATAATTAAACAGGTTAGGGATTGTGGCGTGTAAACACGCTGCGAGGTTTTGACTTGGTTGCAAGGCATCCATTTTTGCTATGCAAAAAACGTCAAAACTCGTCTACTGAATTGTGCACAAAATGTGCACGACCTAACGCTAAGCGTTAGGGATTGGAGCACCGCGAAGCGTTGTCTGCGAAGCAGACAATGGAGGCGAAAGCCGGAAGTGCGGAAAGCCCGACCCGAACGCAGTGAGGGGAACCTCCGGGAGAATAAAAAATGCCAGCACTTTCAGACAGAACAGCAGATTTTACAGACAGCGTAATCCGCAGAATGACACGTATTTCAAACCAGTATGGTGCAGTAAACCTTTCACAGGGATTTCCTGATTTTGACCCGCCGGCAGAAATTTTAAATCGTCTTGCACAGGTTACAAGGGAAGATTTTCATCAGTATTCTACAACATGGGGTTCACAGAACTTTCGTGAAGCACTGGCAGCAAAAATCCAGCACTTTTCAGGTCAGGCTGTAGATCCAAACGAAGAACTTGTTGTTACCTGTGGTTCAACAGAAGCAATGATGGCTGCAATGATGAGCGTAACAAATCCCGGCGACAAGGTAATTGTATTTTCTCCTTTCTACGAAAATTACGGAGCAGACACAATTCTTTCCGGAGCTCAGCCGATTTACGTGCCGCTTGTTCCACCGGAATTTAATTTTGACGTAGACGTGCTGGAAGCAGCCTTTAAGCAGAAGCCAAAGGCAATTATTGTATGCAATCCTTCAAATCCATGCGGCAAGGTTTTTACCCGCAAAGAGCTGGAAATAATTGCAGACCTGGCAAAAAAATACGACACATTTGTAATTACAGACGAAGTTTACGAGCACATTCTTTACAAGCCAAACGAACATGTTTATATGGCTACCCTGCCGGGCATGAAGGAACGCACAATTGTATGTAATTCCCTTTCAAAAACATATTCAATTACAGGCTGGCGTCTTGGCTACACTCAGGCAAACCCTGAAATTACAGACCGCCTCAAAAAGGTACACGACTTTTTAACAGTAGGTGCCGCCCATCCACTGCAGGAAGCCGCAGTTACAGGCCTTAAATTTGGCGACGACTACTACAAAGACCTGCAGGAAAAATACACACACAAAAGAGACCTTTTCCTCAAAGGCCTGGACACAATCGGTCTGGCCCACACAGTTCCACAGGGTGCATACTACATCCTCATAGACATTTCAGAATTCGGCTATGCCTCAGACCTGGAATTTGCAGAAGTTCTGGCCCGGGAAGTAGGCGTTGGTTCAGTTCCAGGTTCCTCCTTCTTCAAGGAGCCGGAAAACCGCTACGTCCGCCTGCACTTTGCAAAAAAAGACGAAACTTTAAACGAAGCTTTGAACAGACTGGAAACAATCCGCCAGAAGCTTAGAAAGTAAAAAAAAGGCCGGGAATAACATGCTGTATTGTTTCCGGTCTTTTTTTCAAAAAACTTTTACTCAATAAATAGTTTTGATAAAAGCTTTTGTTGAAACAGCTGGAATTTCAGAAAACTGAAAATCTTTAAGATTTTCAGTTACAATAAAATCTAAATTTGCTTTCTTTGCACAAGTCATTTGAAGACCATCTTCTAAATCAAAAAAATTCTTATCATTTATTGTAGAAATAAAATCCTGATTATCTTCAGTTAAAATTACCATTGCAGATAAGATCAATTTAAAAAAATTAATTCTTTGCTGAATAGTAAGATCCTTTCTAGTAATATAAAAAAAATCTGTCAGGGAATGAGAAGTTATAAAGCCTTTTACAGCATCACCTTTAATGCATTCCAAAAGCAATTGTGATGCCATAAAATGATTACTGCTTCTATTCAATAAAGCATCAATTAAAACATTTGTATCAATCAATATGTTCATTTTTATATCGTTCATCCAGATAATCTAATTTTTCTTTTTTTACATCAATTTTTGCTTTATCTATACAACCATTTAATTCTTCAAATAACTCAAAACATTGTTCAGTTGTTAATTTTTCAAATGCCTTATTATTTTGATTCAATGATTTTGTTTCTAATATTTTTCCAATATACGAAATAAGTTTAACCTGCTCTGTATATACCAGCTGTCTGATTTCATTACATATGTGGTTAAATTGAACAGATGAATTATTTGCAGCAGAAGTTACATATTCCGGCTCGGCAACAACCATAACAGCTTCATCAGGTATCTTATATTTTGCTTCCTGATTTATTATTTTATTTTCAATAATTACTTCATAAGAAACCTTATAAAGTTTGCTCAACAAACGGATACTATTAACCGAAGGCTCGTATTCTCCATTTTCATATTTTGCGTACATCTGACGACTTACTCCGAGATACGCAGCTATTGCACTTTGAGAATATCTGTTTGTTTCCCTCAACTGTTTTAAGATTTCTTTCATATCATGACAATAATACAAAATACTAATACTGTCAAATTTATTTAACACATTTGTAATATTTATTTACTTAATCCATGCTTCATTTAAACTAAAAAAGGCACTTCAAACGAAGTGCCTTTTTTATTATTTCAGCAGATTTTTTACAAGTGTTAATTTTAAGCCGTTTACACTGTTTGTAATTTCAAGGACTGTTTTTTCTTCGTCCTTTACAACTGCAATATTGTCTGCGCTGCTTACACAGACAAGGAACTTGTCTTCAAATTCCATGGCTTCCGGAGAGCCGGCCATTTTAGTTGAGCCCATGTTGTCAGAAGCTTTTACTGTTCCACCGCTTAAAACAAAATCACCAAAGAAACTGTTTACACCAGAGTTTCCGTTTACAGAAAGCACTGTATCTGATTTTTTTTCAATTGAAATTACTGAAGCAACTACAGGCTGCTGTTCACCTGCAGCTTCCAGTGAAAATGTACCCCAGTCCCCTGTATAATCATCAAGATTAACGGCAGCCTTGTCTTTTTTGCATCCAATTGCAAAAAGCGAAAATACTGCTGCAACAATTACTGTAATTTTTTTCATTCATATACCCCTTATAAGTTTGATTTTTACATTTCTATTATAAGTAAATTCATTCATCGGGTCTTTAAATTGATTAATAAAAAACTGTTAAATATTACAAGATAATGCACAAAACATCGTGCATTATCTTGACATTCTGGACATTATTTATATAAAATAAACATATAAAAAATAAATTACGTAAATCAAAGGCGATAAATTCAATGAGAGTTTATCGCCTTTTTTTTATGACAAAAGGAGTCAGACTATGGCAAAAGAAAGCTACGGAAGAGTAAGTAAGGATCTTGATAAAGTAATCAGCTTTATTAAAGCTGAAGAAATTGACGACGCAACAAAAGAAACAATCACAGAAAATACAATCAACTATTTTGACAACTATGTAAGCCCGGGCTGGCTCAAATATCGTAAATCAGTTTCTACAAATGACGCAGTTGTTGAATGGAAAGATCACGACGCTGTCTGCGAAGGTCTTTATGGCGAAAAATTCATTGACTGTCTTGGTGGTTTTGGTATCTATACTTGCGGACATAGAAATCCAGAAATTTTAGACACGGTTATGGCACAGCTTCAGCATCAGGCTTTGCATTCTCAGGAATTGCTGGATCCTCTCCGTGGTTATCTTGCAAA
>JAZQNJ010000102.1:0-4192 GCA_045627285.1 Treponema sp.
TGTTTCTCATGAAACATTTAAATTCAACTTATGTCACTACAAAAAGAGTAAGTTAAATCAATAATTTGTATTGTGGTACTTACTGGGCTCATCGAAAATTACATCGGTAATATTAAAATTATTGTAATTCCTTTGCGTTTATTCTGGTCGATAAGATCAACCCAATTCTTTCATAAAACAAAACATTTCTTAGACCAGCTAATATCTCAAATCCAAATTCCTAAAGAAATGTTTCTCATGAAACAAAAAGATAATTCCATTTATATATTTAATACTTGGTTATGTCTGAGTATGTTGCTTTCCCCAAACTATTTAAACTGAATCATCATCAGATTTGCAAATAGCAACTTCGAACATTACCCGAAGATCTCTTAACGAACGAAATTATCGAATCAAGTCCAACAATGAAAATAACCCAATCTACATAAGTCGAAAAAATCCGTTGTAAAAACAATGACCTCTTTTTAGCATCTAAAAATTAATAAAGCTAGAAATTAAATCTTCACAGATCAGAAAGGCAATATACAATCAATCACAAGAATTGAAAGAAATTTATTCTATTGAACATACATTGAAAAATATCTGCATACTGTATAAGTAATCAATTCAAATGTTTCACAAGAAACATTAAAAGTTATCCACAACTTATCAACATTGATAAAAACTATCTTTCAATTGAAGGCTGGTTGTAAATTGTTAATATATAAGGAATTAGAGTGTTAAAAAATTAGTTAATAAAAAATCCGTAAGAAATAAACAAGTTATCCACAGGCAGACTACAATCAGAAAATAAAGGTGCTTAAATTGTGGATAACTTCTTAAAAAATAAAAGCCAGAGAAAATTCTCTGGCTGCCTGATGGTCAATTGATCGCACGAACAATTGTTCTTTTTGGATCATTTATAAAAAATGTCCCCTCGACTGCTAATTATATTTTAATAAAAATATTTTGTCAGTAGAAAATAACAAAAAATTTAAATTTTTTGAAATTTTAATCTCATAAGTGAGCTATTTCCTTATAATACAAGGAATTAAGCCGTTTATGAAATTTATTTTTCATCCTCATTAGCAACTTTATCAAAGCCAACAAGGTAATCCGGATCATCAATATTGATTACTCTTGTTCCCGATGAACCCCTACCCTGCTTAGAAATTGTATCTGCTTTTACACGTAAAGTTTTACCCTGACCTGTCATACAGATAACTTCGTCTTTTTCAGAGACTGCAATGGCTCCAATAATTTCACCCTTGCCGTCAGTGTTTCCAAAGATTCTCTGTCCACCAGTTCCACGTCCATGATTACCAAACTCATCAAAAGAAACTCTTTTTCCAACACCTTTTTCTGTTATGACAAGAGCATCCATATTTTCTTCTACCCGTATTGCAGAAGCAAGTTCATCACCTGATGAAAGACGAATACCACCAACACCACGACCAGCACGTCCCATAGGTCTTACACTTTCTTCTGAAACACGAAGAGCCTGACCACGTCGTGTAACAAGCATTACATCATCTTTACCAAATGAAAGGATTGCAGAAACAAGCTTATCTCCGGCATCAAGTTTTATTCCAATAACGCCTCGAGTTTTTGCATTAACAAATTCAGTCATCTTACATTTCTTAACAACACCATTTGCAGTTGCCAGGAAAATAAAGTGATCATCGCTGAATTCCTTCATAGTAACGATTGTAGAAATTTCTTCATCAGGACTAAGCTGCAGCAGACTCTTTACACTTGAACCGCGTCCTGTTCTAGCAGCCTCAGGAATTTCATGAACTTTAATCCAGTAAGCTTTTCCTTCGTTACTGAAGAAATTGATATAAGATTTTGTAGTAGCAATAAAGATCTGATTAATGTAATCATCTTCAATGAGGTTAGCACTGGCACTTCCCTTTCCACCACGACTCTGTGCTTTGTACTGTGTAAGTGGAACACGCTTGATGTAACCCATCTTAGAAATCATTACTACGACTTCTTCTTCCTTAATCATATCTTCTGTGTTGATCTGTTCTACTTCATCAGCGACAATGTCTGTCTTACGGTCATCACCATATTTGTCTGCCAGTTCATTTGTTTCATCTTTAATGAGCTGGAGAATCTTTTCGTGATGTGCAAGCAGATCTTCCAGGTGATCAATAAGAGCCTGGAGTTCTTTAATCTGATTCTGAAGGTCTTCAATAAGAAGATGAGTAAGTCTCTTGAGTGGCATATCAACAATAGCCTGAGCCTGTTCATCATCAAAATTAAATCTTGCTTCAAGTCTGAGTTTAGCTTCTTCTGTATCGCGGCTTGATTTAATGATTGCAATAACTTCGTCAATGTTGTTGATTGCAGTAATCAAAGCCTGCAGAATCTTCATCTTGTGTTTTGCAACTTTTAAATCGTAAATACAGCGGCGTGTTATAACTTCGTCACGGTGTTTTACAAACTGTTCAATAAGCTGCTTGAGTGTAAGAACCTGTGGCTTAAGATAAACGTTTGGAAGCTGAAGCTGTGGTTCATCATAACGAAGGCCTTCTTTTTCCTGTGGAACAAGAGCCAGGTTAATTACACCAAAGTTTGACTGAAGGTCTGTTTTTGCAAAAAGCTGATTAAGAACGATTTTTGTAATTGCATTCTTTTTAAGTTCAACTACAAGGCGCATACCAACGCGGTCTGAAGTTTCATCGTTTGCATCTGCAATTCCTTCAATGACTTTGTTTTCTGCCAGATCGTTAATCTTCTTAATAATGTTTGTTGTATTTACTCCGTAAGGAACTTCTGTAAATACAATTTTTTCACGGCCTTTTTTATCTGTTTCAATATTGAACTTTGAACGTATTGTAATTCTTCCGCGTCCAGTTCTATATGCTTTTTTAATTCCTTCACGGCCATAAATTACACCACCAGTCGGAAAGTCTGGTCCCTTGATGTAATTCATAAGTTCATCAATTGAAATTTCGTTGTTATCAATGTATGCACTGATTGCAGTGGCAACTTCACGAAGGTTGTGTGTTGGCATGTTTGTAGCCATACCAACGGCAATACCAGTTGTACCGTTACAAAGAAGGAATGGAAATTTTGCAGGAAGTAGTGAAGGTTCAACTGTTGTATCATCAAAGTTTGGAACCATGTCCACAGTTTCTTTATTGATATCAGAAGTCATTTCTTCAGTGATTTTAGACATCTTGGCTTCTGTATAACGGTAAGCTGCAGGAGGGTCACCGGCAATAGTACCAAAGTTACCCTGCGGAGTTACTGTTGTATAGCGCTGGGCAAAGTCCTGTCCAAGACGAACAAGTGCATCATAAACTGAAGCATCACCATGTGGATGATAATGACCCAAAACTTCACCGACGATTGTGGCACATTTTTTTGTTTTGCCACCGCTGGTAAGATTAAGCTTATCCATGGCATACATGATTCGGCGATGAACAGGTTTAAGACCATCACGAACATCAGGAAGAGCACGCTGAACAATTACCGACATTGAGTAATCAATGTAAGCCTGTTTAACTTCATCTTCGATTGGAATTTTAATTACTGTTCCACCTTCAGGTGTCTTTTCTTCTTCTAACATTTTTGTTCCTAAAACAAAAGGTCACTGAGCTTGTCGAAATGACCATATTTTAACATTCAGTGGTTTCGACAGGCTCAACCACCGTTCTAATTAAATATCCAGGTTTGCGTAGCTTGAATTAGATTCAATAAACTCGCGTCTAGGTTCAACTTCTTCACCCATACATACTGTAAAGATTCTGTCTGCAGCTTCTGCATCCGGAACAGTTACAACACGCATCTTTCTTGTTGCAGGATTCATTGTAGTTTCCCACAGCTGTTTTCCGTCCATTTCACCAAGACCTTTGTAACGCTGAACATCAGCCTTATCTCTCTGTTCACCAAGAGCAGCCAGAGCTTCATCTCTTTCTGCATCTGAATAACAGTAAACAGGTTCTTTCTTTCCAAGCTGAACTTTGAACAGCGGAGGCATTGCAAGATAAACATAGCCATGCTGAATAAGTTCTGGCATATATCTGTAAAAGAAAGTTAAAAGCAGTGTACGGATATGTGAACCGTCAACATCGGCATCGGCCATAATAATGATTTTGTGATAGCGAAGTTTTTCAATATTGAATTCTTTACCAAAGCCGGCACCAAGAGTATTGATTACAGGTTCCAGCTTGTCGTTACCAATAACTTTGTCAGCAGCAAC
>JAZQNJ010000103.1:0-3453 GCA_045627285.1 Treponema sp.
AAACGGAAGACCGGTTTCTGGTGCGGTTTGGAAAGATACAGAACTGAATAAGATTCCTCTTGGCGGAACAGAGCATCCAAAATTTGCTGCAAGATTTGAACTGACAGATGCAAACGGAATTATGGATTTAAGTTCTACGGATTCAGAAAGTGGTTGTATAGTTGAATTGAGTGGAGCTGGAACTTATAAGGTTTTTGATAATGCTACAATTCATCTTAAAGATGGAAATGTGTATGAAGTCTGGAATCTTCCGGCAACTGGTGCAAACTTTGCAAATACAGAAGAAGCTTTGTATCTTACAGTTACTGCCCGCGATAAAGCAGACAAGACAAAAGTTTACAAGGAAACTCTTTATGCAGATAATGCCGCTCCTGAAGTAAATTTTGTTACAAATAAGTCTGTTTATAATGGTGGTGGTTCTGAAACAATTTCATTTACTTCGGAAACAGGCTCAAATCTTTATCTTGGATTCTCAAATGCAGAAAATACTAAGCCTGTAAGCTGGGAAGAAATAACTTTGGGTGGAAATACATCCCGTTCAACAACTCTTATTTTTGATGGAGTTACAGGACAGAAACACTTTGGTAACCTGAATGATTATTTGATTTCTCTTGGAATTACAACGAATGAAGCAATAGCAGATGCAAGCTTTACTACGGTAACACCAGTTTATCTTTGGGTAAAAGCAGTGGATTCTTTTGGAAATACAAATAATACAGCAAAGCTTGAAATTCGCGTAAATCCTCAGGGAGATATTCCAACAGTTACAATTGATTCTCCAGAAGCAGATACTACCCGTGATCCTAACGGAGAAAATAACAGCAAATATGTGCCATATGTAGGCGGTAAACCAAAACTTTATGGAACTATTGATGACCCTGCTGGAAATAATATTGGAGTTGAATCTGTTTGGGTTCAGATAATTTCAACAGAACAATCTTCTGCTAAAGTAAGCTTTACAGGTTACAACGAGGTTTCAAAGTTTGACTTTGGAGAAGCAGAGATAAATTATCTTTCTTCAAAAGGCTATGAACTTTATGATATGACAGCGGATGAGAGTGCCAGAAAAGAATGGAAGATACTTTCAGCTGAAGAGAAGGCAGCTGTTGTTTCAAGTGGTAAAACTTCCAACTGGGCAATTCTTGTTAATCCTTCTACTTCTTCATGGAGCTTGCGCTTAAATGGAAACAACGAATTTGATCCAACTGGAACTAATCAGTCAAATCCTGTAGTTATTCGTGTTTGGGCAAAAGATAACGACAAAAAGCTTTCTCTTCCTTCGGACTGTGTACTTGAGTTTGATAATGTGCGTCCTGTAATTGGAGAAGAAGTGCCATTGTATCTGGTTCAGTCAGGTTCTAATGCTTATGATAGCACCGAAAAATATGCTGTTTCTGTACAGTACAAATATGGAATGTACATAAAAGCCCCTGAGACTGGAAAAAACTGGTATCTCATTGGAAGTGTCCGCGATAACAAAGTAAACAGCCTTGATATTGATTCTACGGCTTATATCTCAGGTGGTACAAATCAAAAGGGAACAAGCATTGATTTAGAGAAAGTTGCTGGAAGTGAAACTGAAATTGTGCGATTTAAACACAAGCTTTCTCTTACAGAAACAGTTGGTGATATTCAGATGAAGCTTGAAGCCCAAGATGATGGTAACAATAAATCGTCTGTGGATATGCTCATAAAATACGATACCCAGGCTCCAGTTTTGGCTGACTCTGATAACAGAAACTATGGTATAAAACCAAAAATTCAGCAGAGTAACTACTTCTACAGAATGCAGTCTGAAGTTACCGAAAGTGCTGTAAATGGAGTTAGCCAGAGTGGTCTTGATAAGGTTGCGGTTTACTTTAAGCGTGCCGGCTCTGTAAACAAGCTTTACAATCCTCTTTTGAACGAAAATAATAGCGTTTCTCTGGAAAATGTACAGACAAAAGCCCAAATTAACGATTCTACAGCTGATGGAGCAATCGTCGAAGATTCAAATCTTTACTGGGTTTACAAAAAGCTTGGTACTCGCGATGAAAATCTTCTGAATAAGATTAGCTTAACAAGTGATGATGCAAACATTCATGTGAACAGCCTTGTTCAAATGGGTGGTGTAATGTACAACGTAAATACAAAATCCGGAAATGACATTGAGCTTGATGGAAATCCTGACAGAAACTTGAATTACGCTTTGTTTGCATTGGCAAGCATTATTGATAATACTGTTGAAGAAAGTCCTGCAGGGGAACGCCAGCCAGACGGATACTATGAACGTCTTACAAGTGACGATGGTGACCGTCTTCAGGAATATGTTGAAAAGACATCTTCAGGCTATATCTGGAGTGCTTATTTCTGTTCAAGGAATATTCCTGACGGCCCAATTGAGATTCATTATGTAGCATTCGATAAAGCCGGAAACTTCAGTCATGGTGAAGAAACATCAGCTTTTGTAACAAATAATTCTCCTCGCATTGCAAAAGTTCGTTTTGGTACAGATTTGAACCTTAATGACACAATTGATACAGAAGAATGGGAAGATGCATATAAGTCTCAGGATTATCAGGAAAGTGAAACTTACGACGAAGATGTTATTCTCAAAAAACTTGTTACAACAACAACACTTGGAAGCAGCACAGCTCCATATAAGACAGTAAAAGGAAAAACACAGGTTAACCTTGATATTGTTGGTGGAAACAATGATTTATGGCTGATTTATAACATTCCAGAATCTTCAAGTGGTAACGATGGCATAAAAGGTAAACGGTCTAGGAAACTTGGCTCAAAAGAGGTCGGAGATTTTAACAAATCTAGCGAATATACATTTACGCTTCAGGCAGGAGATCTTTCAAAAGCCGGAGACCGTGAAAACAGTTTGTGTACATTCCAGGTTTGGGATTCAACTGAAGGTGTAACTCGTCCAAATGATGTTGATACTACTGCTGACTATCCAACTTATGCAGAACTTAAAGTGTGGATGGGAATTGCAGTTGCCGATGTTACTCCTCCAACAGCGGTAATTCATCCTTTCTATTGGAATAGTCTTAGCGATAACAGCATAGTTGGTAGCGGTACTGACGTGGCAAAGAAAAATCTACTTGGTCATATTGAGCTTGAAAAAGACCTGAACTTTACATACGACAATAATGGAACTCAGACAAGACGGTTTACTTCGGGCGGCACTGGTATTAATGACCTGGATCCAAGAGTTTCTGGACAGATTGTAATAAAAGGTCACGCTCACGATAACAAGCTGCTTCAGTACATTTACCTGAAAGTTCCTGGAATGACACTTACATCTACAGCTCATAGCACAAAAACAGGCTTCTATCGTATGGCAACTTACGCAGATGGAAGCTGGACTGGCTCAAACGGAACAGGATTTACATTCTCTATTGATGAAGGCTCTGAAAGCTTTGCTAATGGTCATGATGTAGACTGGACATTTACATGGGATAC
>JAZQNJ010000104.1:0-46225 GCA_045627285.1 Treponema sp.
AATTTTTTGGAATCCTGAACACCGCATACAGAACCATCATCTTTTACGCCAATAAACAGAGTTCCGCCTTGTGCATTAGCAAAACCACAAATCCACTTGATATATTCGTCGCGCCATGATTCTTTGAATTCTGTATTCTGAGATTCTTTCTGCAATGGAAACTCCTGTTAAATAAAACTTGCGTACTGATAATTTTCCAGACGGACTTTCATCTTCTGGACTTTAGCAAGACTGAGAGGAAGTGATTTATCTGCACAGAATGTTTCTAATTTTTCCAATAGATTTCCAATCTGCTTGCGGTTTCCGTGAACTTTTGGAAGGATTTTCTGGAGTAGTTGTTCATCGATTGAATCCATCAACTTAAAGTCTGAATTCAATTTCTGACAGGCTGAAACATACAAAGCAATTTCTTTAGTTGTACGATATGCAAATTCAAAACCAGAAGGTTCAAGAATATCATAGAGAGATTTGAATGATTCTAAAAGAAGTTTGTACTTTTCATCAGAAAAATCGTAATCTGCAGTTCTAACATCATTTGCAAGATTCATAAATGCTTCTGCCATTCCGTTATTATCAGGAACTATATCTGAATTTCCTGATTTTTTATTCAGAAGTGAAAGGACATTATCCTGTTCTGGCTTAAATTCGATTACATTTGCACGATCCAAAACCTTTGGGCTGAACATATAAGTTGTTTCATCAATATTTACAGTTCCAGTCACAAAAAGATTTTTAGGAAGATAGATTTTTTCAGGAACTGTTGATTCACAATTTTCAGGCTTCTTATACAAAAGGATTGGCTTACCAGATTCCATAGCACTCAAGAAATCAGCAAAGTATCTTTCCACATGACTCAAGTTCATTTCATCCAAAATCAAAAAGAATGGAATATCAGGATTATCATTTGCCGCTTCAATCAAAGTAAAAATCTCGGTTTTTACATATTCGCCAGTTCCATTGTTTGCCAGAGGATTGAAATAACCAAGAATCTTTGAATTGTCAGTCCAGTCTGCACCAACAGGAGCAGTCAGATGATTTGTAAAACCAGTATCAGTTTTCTTTTCCAGCCACTTTGCAAAATCCGTTGCAATTTTTGTTTTTCCTGTACCGGAGTTACCAGTGAAGATAACGAAAGGTTTGGCCAGGAGAGCGGTGATGTAGCGGGTGGAGAAAGGGGAAGTGAAATTATCTAATGAAAATTTATTTGTAGAATGATTGATGGTGAAATTATATTTACCCGACAAAAAATCAGCTTTCTGACTAATTAATTCCGATTCTTTGTAGGTATTGATGATTTTATTTACAGCCCATAAATAAAAAGGATATCTATTTCCTTTTTTAAAGTTTGATTTCTCCCAGTACCATTCGCTAAAAATTAAATATTCTTCCCCAAGGATGTTAAACTTCTCATCATAGTATCGATTTTTACCAGAGATATTAATTTGGTCTTCAATCGATTTTGAATCATCATATTTTAGTAAAATTGGATATTCAACAGTACCGTCAAATAACTGACGAGCTTTATATTTATCGCAAAGAATTTCAATTTCTTCTTTTGATATGAGATTATATTTTATGAGTATATTTAGAATTGTTGTAGCAAAAACTTTGTTCTTTTCAGCAACATAAGACATTAACAATTCATCTATATCTTTTCTTTCTATCTCCATTGGATACCTCAATTACTCTTGTTATATTGGTATTAAAAAAAATGATTCAAATTTGAAAATGTGTTTTAATCATCACTTTTATTCGATTCATCTATTAATTTATCTAAAAGTTCATCAAACCTTTTTGAATACTCATTTGTAGTTTTTAATACTTCATACCACTGTTCTAATGAAATCTTCTTTTCATCACTGTGATCATCACAAGATGGAGGACATTGTCGGTCTATGAATTGTTTAATGGTGTCATAATACTTTAAATATTTTTGCTGTTTACAAACATCAATTTTTTTATGTGCCAAGGTATTTCGCATCTTTATAATATCAATATTATATTTTTCAATTGAATAACTTTCATCAAAAATAGATGAATTATTTAATTCCAATAATTTCGAAAATAGATAATATTTATTTACTATTGGCAAAATGTATTCAGGCAAATCAAATAATTTTTTTGATGTTATCGTAGATATTCCAGTTACTAATTTTTCTCCTTTTTCGATGTTATTTTTTGCAGTTGTAATGTTAGTATCTAATATACTTTTTATTTCTTTTTCAATTATTTCTTTATTCTTAGGAGTTAAATTATCTATATTCTGAAGAAGATATGATTTCATTATGAAATCATTTTCAGAAGTTTTATCCGTTAGTAGACCTCGTATATTTAATAATGAAGTTAATCTCTTTGTATTTTTTTTATATAATTTAATAGCTTTTTCTTGAAAATCACGTCTATCTGCTAGATAAATACCATCAAAAGCAGTTCCAGAATCCAAAATAATATTCTTTTTTTGTTCTTCGCCTAAATTTGCTGAATAGAATAAGATATCTGCATCTATATTGGATTCACGCAAAGCTTCAATAATTTTATCTCCTGTTACATTTTGGGATATATTATAATCTATGAAAATTATATCAAACAGTTTATAACCATTTGTTTCATTTCGTATTTTAGTTTCTAAATTAGGAATAGCATCTTTTGAAACATAATCTATGTTTAATAATAGACCGTCACTCGAAGTGCGTAATCGAAATAGTGCTTCAGCTTTTTTCTGCCACTCTTGAGAATCTTCCACCCACAGTATGTTTATATCGTATCTCATTTTTTAATTCCTATATGTAATTTGAATCCTTTGTCAAAGTTTTTATCAATAGAAATGTTTCCATTAAGTTTTCGTGTTACAATATCTTTAATATGATACAAACCAACTCCAGATCCCGAATCTGTAAAGCCTTTTCCAAACTCAAATAATGAATCAACATTTTTAACAGCTTCTTTTGAAAGTCCAATGCCATCATCTATTATATCAATTTGATAATCCTTTTCGGTTTCATTAATTACAAAACGAATTTCTCGAGCGTGAGCTTTTTTTGAGTTACTTGCAATATTCTCCAATAAGACACCTACATCTTGTGGTGAAAAATCCATTTTACAAGTTGTGTTATGCTTATTTTCAACAAAAAAAGAAATATTGCTAGTTGGTGTTGTAAGTATTGTTTTACAATACTCATCAATAAATGTAAAAAGATCTTCATTAATAAATTCATCTTCCACATTAAATTTTGCTCTTAAAGCATAGTCAAATATTGAATATATACGTTCTGTATGAAATGAAATATCTTTTATACTATTCCATAATTGTTCTGCAGACAGTTTTGATTTTTTATCCTGAAGAATTATAGTTTCTATTTCCGTTTTTATAGTATCAAGATTTATCTTTACCTGATGGAAACGCTCTGCTGAATCCAATTGTTCTGCAGAAAGATTTTCCATCAAAAAAGAATTCCTTTTTTGTTCTGAACGCAATTCACTTTTTGCTACATCACGTTCTTGTTCAGCAATTTCTTGCCGTTGTTCTGCGTATATTCGAGCTGACTGAGCTTCTTCAGCATCCCTTTTTGCCTTTGCTTCAGCTTCTTCAGCTTGACGTTTTTCTTCTTCATAATAAGCAGTTTCTTCTGCTTTTATAACTTCACCAATCTTAATTCTGTGGCGAATAAGAGATCCTACAATTGGTTTTAGAATTTCGACTAATAATTGAACACGGTCATTTTCATCTTCAAAACCTTGTCGGTTTGTTGTAGCAATATCTGGTAAAATATCGTTATCAAGAATATCAAAACTTATTTCACCTTCAATATAATTACTAAATGCTTGTGTATTTTTTAAATAATCTAAAAAATTTTCTACAGCAAGTTTATTTCTTACATATAAGCGCAATCTATTGGGATTATATACTTTGTTTTTCAAATAATGCTTATCGTTTTTGTTGGCTTCTTTTTTGTCTATAGTTGAATGTATTCCTATCCATCCCTTTAATTCATAAGGAATGCCAATCTCTGTTTTGTGTCCTGATTCTAATAAAAAGCATTTTTCTCCTGAAATATTATGAAATTGATCTTTATCAAGAAAAATAAGTGGTCTTCTTTTTTCAGCTATAGATTTCACATCCGATTTGAAATTGAGTGATTTCTGTAATTCTGATGAAAAATCTTTTTCTGTATTATTGAAAAAAGCATACATATTTCCAAATGCAATTTCTTTTTTTACTTCCTCAAAGACAATATTTTCATTTCGTTTAGAAATATATGCTATTTCAATTTTTCCAGATAATGAATCAAGTAAAAAGAAATCTGAAAAACGAGCTTTTAACCCTTTTAATGATTGCTCACCAAAATTTCTTAAATCGACATTCGTTAATTTTATCATTGTACCAGTAGCAAATGAATCCCAATAATCTTTTGATTCGATTTCAATCTCATCAATAGCTTTTCTTTCCAAACTAGGAATATCAGATGGATTTGTATTTAGTGAATCAAGACACCAAGCAGATGTTTCATCTTTTGTTTTTGAGATTAAATAATATTTTTTTGATAAATATAAAGCAGCTAATTTTCCAATGCCTTTTCTACCCATTAATTGACTTTTTGTTACATCATCAATTGTATTATCTTTTCGTTTATCCTTTCCAATTAGAGTATATTTTTCCGCAAGGTCACTATACCCCATACCATATCCATCATCGAAAATTTCAATAACAGACTTTTCTTTATTAATAGCATTAATATATATTTTTACATGTTTTGCCTGTGCATCAAATCCATTTGCAACTAATTCAGCAATTGCAGTCCATGCATTAGAGTACAATCCTTTACCTAAAAGATGTAATGCAAAATAAGAGAAATTAAAAAAAATCTGATTCTTAGTATTTTCTTTTTTCATAAAACTAATCCTTCTTCAATCTATAATGTTCAAAAGGAATTTTCTTTATTTCATTTGCTAATGCCATTGCTAGTAATGGAGGTACCGCATTTCCAACTTGAGAATTACGTTCATATTTATTGCCACAAAATTGCATCCAGTCAGGCATAGATTGAATTCTTGCTCCTTCCCGTGTAGTGAGAGCTCTATTTTGCAGCGGGTGTATACATCTCAATGCCGATGGTGTTCCTAAACTGTTTGTGATTGTCGTACACGGTTTTTTCCACCATAATCTTCCATATGTGTTCTTATATCCAGAAGTAAGATAATACTCTTTAGGAAGTTTTCCTTCTTCAATGAGTTTGTTAACATAAGGACGACCTTTACCTTGAGGTACAGCTTTTATAACAGCTGAAATTTTTTCACCATATATTCCACATTCATGATCATGTAATGCTGTGGAACCATTACGCATTAATTCTTGGTATTCAGTTTTTGGATCTTTTGTATACAGTCCTTTTTTTTCGCCACATTTTACACATGGTAAATCCGAAATTGCATCTGAAACGGTTAAATAGTTTAACATATTTCGTTTTCTACCATGAGATGGTGTTGGGAATACCCAGTTATAATCAATATCCTTTCTTATTCCTAGAATAAATACTCTTTCTCTATTTTGTGGAACACCAAAATCTTTTGCATTTAAGATCTTTGTATGTAGATTATATCCAAAATTATCCTCAATATTATTAAAAAGATCTTTTATATCATCTATAACAGGAGAACCTTCGTCATTTTTCATAGATAATAATCCTGTTACATTTTCGAATAAAAAAACTGCTGGTCGAAAAATACTAAGCATTCTTGTATATTCTTTATACATTTTTGCCCGCTGATCATATTGTCTTTTTCCAACAGTGCTATAGGATTGGCATGGCGGTCCACCTATTATAAGATCTACGGGAGTAGATAAAGAAACATTACTTTCTTTTAAAGTTTCAATTGTTATCTTGGCTATATCACCTTTTATAAGCGTAATATCAGGAAAATTTAGAGAAAAAGCTTCGGCTGCAAGAGGGTTATATTCATTTGCAAATAGGAATTTAAAATCATCTGTTTTTTGAAAACTATTATTTTCAATTTTATATGAGAATCCGCATGTTAATCCACCTGCGCCTGAAAAAAGGTCAATAACATTTATAGACATAAAAAACCCGCCTATTATAGCATAAATTAAATAATATATTAAGTTGTTTCTCTCTAAAACCTTCATCTTTCTTTTTTCTAACATCAAACATTTTAAACATCACCTTCACCAGCGTGAATAATTGGTAAATCAGAAAAAACTGCTCCTACATGGGCATCAGTATGAACATGTTCCGGCCATTGAAAATTAAAGTCTGCATCAGTTCTTCTTCCTACGATAATAATTCTCTTTCGATTTTGAAGAACTCCATAATCCCGTGCATTCAATATCTGCAAATCAATTTTATATTCCGCTTTATCAAATGCAGCCGTCATCATATCTAAATAACGATAACCATTTTCATCGTTGGCACTTAATAATCCGAGGATATTTTCAAAAACAAAATATTGAGGTTGATATTTCTCTAAAAATTTTACATAAAAGGAAAATAAATAATTTCTCTTATCATGAAGCATTCTATCTGGATCTCTTGAACGTCCCATTAAAGAATAAGCCTGGCATGGAGGTCCACCTACAATCAAATCTATAGGTTCATTTCCTTTAAGATTATCTATGTTTTCAAAAATTGATTTTAATGTCTTCGCACTAATTTCTTCGCAAATCACGGAATTCAATTTTTCTTTGGGAATATACGAATATAATTTTTCTCTAGAAATTTGACCTGAGGTGTATTCAATATAAGGATTGAGATTATTTATCTGTTTAAGATAGTGAAATGCGGTTCTGGTTTTGATGATAATAACATGCAGCTTCGCTGATTTCTACATGGGCAACCGGTTCAAAACCTGCTTTGATAAATCCTTCTGAAAGTCCGCCAGCTCCAGCAAATAGGTCTAAATAACGCATTGTACTGGCTTACCTCCCTACATCAAACGACAACACCCACTTAAGAGGAGTATATAGTGAATTCCGCTAATTTTCAATGATTCATTTCCAAGGAGGCGTTGCGGAGAAAATATCCCCGCAGAAATAATGACGAAAGACCGCAGACTGTATCTAGTGGGGGAAATCTTTTCACTCCTAAATCCCTTTTTCGTATCTTTGCAATAAGTTTTCATCACAACCACATCAAAATTTAAACAACAGATTATAAATTCACATATTCAAAAACTTTTTCTCACCATATTTATAAGAGGGGTCTTCTCCGACCCCTCAATCCTTATACCCCTACTCCTGCACAGTCCACACAAAGTCCCGCATATCATACCCCGCAGCACGGGCTATGTTTATGCAGTTTTCTTCTACTTCCCGGGGGATTGTTGGGGTGCGGCTCAGGAGCCAGAGGAGTTTGTTGTTCTGGCCGGCTACAAGGGCGTATTTGTATTCGGCGTCCAGGGCTATGATTGTGTATGGGCTGTAAAAGGGGCCGAAGAACGAAACTTTCAGCTCGCCCAGGTCTTTTCTGCGGCCGGCGAATTTTGCTTTGCCGGTGATTTTTTTGTCTTTTTTTGCTACATAATCGTAGCCTTTATTTATGACCTTAATTGTTCCGTCTTTGTTCATTGAATAATTTGTGCGGACGTAATTAAGGTTTTTTTCCCACTTAAAGTCAAAGCGGCCGATTTCGTACCAGTCGCCCAGATATTTTTCTATTTCAAAATATCCTACGGGCCTGATGTTCTGTTTTGGGACACTTGCACATCCCTTATAAACCAGTCCACTGGCGATTAAAAGCAGAATTACAATTATGCTTCCTGTAACGATTCCTCTATTCATACGACACCTCCTGTGAATTTGAATCTAACTGGAATCTATTTTTGAAAATGCTCTGAATCAATAGCAAAATTCCATAAATCTGCAGTTTGGTGAGAATATGATATTTGAAGGTGATTTTTGACGGGAAAACTTTAGTATCTGGATTCCGTCCAGCGATTGGAGCCCCGCAGTCGACCGCAGCGAAGCGAGGACGATGAGCGTTAGCGAAGGGCGGAAGTAGCGGTGGCAGCCCTGGCTGCCAGGCGGCATGGTGTGATTGATTTTTTTTTACCGCCTGGACTTTTTTTATTTAGTTAAGGTCTACAAGTTCTATGTCGTAAACTTTGCCGTTGCTTTCGTTAACTGACACTGTGAGGATTTTTGCTTTGAGGTTTTCGATGGCTGTGCATTCCTTTAAATCAATGAATTTTTCATCGTTTGTGTAAAAGCGCACTGGAATTCCAGACATAAGCAAATCTGTCAAATAAAGTTCCTTGTGCTTTGCTTTCTGCGCAAAATGAGCTTCTTTGATTTTTGAATAACCGCCGCGGCCTTCGATTTTATAGGCATAACCTTCTTTCTGGCTTTCGTCGATTTTTGTTACATAGATTTTTGAATTAAACTCTTTTCCCTGGATCTGGTGAGCATCGAACCATTTTTTAAGCTTAATCTTATTTGTGCCGTGTTCGTTTACAGAGGCAATTACATACAGATTTGTGTAGGCTTCGTTATAAACTTCGTCATACTGTTCCTGTGAAAGTTTTGTGTAATAATCTGTAAGAATCTGGGCAAACTGAGAGGCAATTTCGTTCATTGATTTTTGTGAACTTGCTCTGTTTTCTGAAGGTGTTTTGCCAGCAACGTACATTTTTTCTGTAACTACCTGGAAAGTTGAATCTGTTCTCTGGATTTTCATTTCGCAGACTGTTGTCTGTGTCATAAAGCCGAATTTGTAGGAATACTGGTAATCAAATGAATAAACCTCATTAAAGGCATCAATTTCTGTAAACTGAAAGTCCCGGGACAGAATTTTTTCTCCAGGAACTTCCTTTGTTGCGTTATACCAGAGAACCGGTAAAAGATCTTTACCTTCCGGAATTGTGCCTGTTGCTGCTGCAGCTTTTGTGCCGCTGAGGGCGTTGAGATTTTTTGTCAGCGAAGAAAATTCATCTGCAAATAAAGTCGAACAAACTAAAACTGCACATGCCATAAGTGATAAAATTTTTTTCATGTATTTCTCCTTTTATGCTCTATATATAGAGTTTTATAGAAAAGATTATACAAGTACTCTGTATTTAGAGCAATACAGGTGAAACATGAGCCGGGAAACTGATTGTGTAATTGATGAAATTATCCGCATTAGAAAAGAGAAAGGAATTTCCATTGTAAAGCTTTCGGTAGACTCTGGTGTTTCGAGAAGCCATCTTTTTTATATTGAATCTAAAAAGTCTTCTCCAAGCCTGGATACTCTCGACCGGATTGCTAAGTCTCTTGGTGTAGAAATGAAAGATTTTTTTGCACAGAAAAGTGCCTATACCATTCAGGGCTTTTCCGGCTTCGGAGCTCTTGCTGCTGAAGATACTCCGGAATACCAGAAATAGTTTTTTTACATTTCAACTGCAGTTATTTCGACTAGCTCATTCAGCACATCAACACTAATTGCGGCCTGTATATTTAAAATTAAAAACCGCCTGAATAAACACAGGCCCCTGAAAAAGTCCCGGAAATGTCATTATCGGGCTTGACCCGATAATCTCCCTCTTTGTAATACAACAATTTATAAAAAGAGATTCCCGTGTCAAAGTGAGCACGAAAACGAGTGTGCTCAAGCACGGGAATGACACTTTTTCAGTAATTTCGAATAAACAAGCGGTCTTTTTTTCTATCTTCCTTCGATGGCCCGGATCAGCTTGAGTTTCTGATCTTCTGTTAAAAAAGCATGCTCTATGTATGTAAGAAGGGCTTCAAAGTCTACCTTTGTCATTTTCTTTACGCCAAGAGATGTCTTTTCTTTTTCTATACCCAGAATGTTGCACATATTTTCCAGGACTGGTCCTGAAGGGTATTTTTCGCCTCTCATGTAGGCTTCAAGGGTTTCTTCGCTTACACCGCAGCGTACGCTGAGTGCCCAGGTTCCCATTCCTGACTTTTCAACACATTCACGTAATACTTCCGAAAAATCTCTGATTGCCATAAAGCCTCCCGTTCTTAAAATTGTACTTTGTATTTTAAAAAAAGGCAAAAAAAAGGGTTTCTTGCTCGGAGGACACTGCCGGTCATAGCGATGACATCTTCTGGCCCAAAGGACACTGCCGGTCATAGCGATAACATCTTCTAGCCCAAAGGACACTGCCGGTCATAGCGATAACATCTTCTGGCAGCATCGCTCATGCCCGGAAATCTCTTTCAGTTATTTATGGAACGTAGATTACTTCCCGCGGTTTTGATCCGTTTTGAGGACCTACGATTCCTCGTTCTTCCATTTCTTCTACAAGCCGTGCAGCTCTATTGTAACCAATCTTTAATCGACGCTGCAGATAGCTGGCACTGGCCTTTCCAGACTGAAGTACAATCTGAAGAGCCTGATCATAAAGTGCATCTTCCCCGTCACTAAACAGACCTGGGTTTCCGTCACCGTCTTCATCATCTTCTACAAAGATTTCGTCGTCGATGTAATCAGGTTCACCATACTGCTTAACATACTCAACTACTTTTTCAACTTCATCATCGCTTACCAGTGTTCCCTGAATACGAACAGGGAATGGATCTGTTGCGCTGGCATAAAGCATGTCGCCCTTACCAAGAAGTTTTTCTGCACCAATCTGGTCAATGATGATATTTGAGTCTGTGCGGCTTGCAACCATGAAGGCGATACGGCTCGGGATGTTTGCCTTAATAAGACCTGTAATTACGTTTACAGAAGGACGCTGTGTTGCAAGTACAAGGTGAATACCTACGGCACGGCTCATAGCTGCAAGACGGGCAACGTTAGATTCGAGTTCTTTTCCTGTTGTTGCCATAAGGTCTGCAAATTCATCAATGATTACAACAATGTATGGCAGCTTTTCCTGCATAAGTTTGCGTTCTTCAATACGTCTGTTGTAGCTGGAAATATCACGAACACCCATGTTATCCAGCATTGCATAGCGGCGTTCCATCTCGCACAGACAGTACTGCAGTGACTGCAATGCCTTTTTAGGTTCGGTAATTACAGGAGTAAGAAGATGTGGAATGTCGTTGTAAAGCTTAAGTTCAACAACTTTAGGATCAATCAGAATAAGCTTAACCTGCTGCGGGTTACGTTTATACAAAATTGAAAGAATAAGGCTGTTTACACAAACAGACTTACCTGCACCTGTAGAACCCGCAATCAGAAGATGTGGTGTTTTTGCCAGATCAATGATCTGAGGATCTCCGGAAATATCTTTACCCAGAATTACAGGAATTGCCATTTTTTCAAAAGCAGGGTTTTTCTTCTCAATTATTTCGCGATAGCTTACGATTGCACGGCTCTTGTTTGGAATTTCAATACCAACCGCACTTTTTCCAGGAATTGGCGAAACAATACGAACAGATGTTGCTGCAAGGCGAAGGGCAATATTGTCCTGAAGTGTACGAATTCTGTTAACGTTTACTCCTGGAGCCGGGAGAACTTCAAACATTGTTACTACCGGTCCCTTGCGAATTCCAGTAACCTTTACTTCGATATTAAATTCACGCAGCGTTGCAGTAAGATCGTCTGCCTTCTTCTTTGTTTCATCATCTACAACCCAGTATTCACCGTTGTCGTATTTTGTAAGAATTCCTTCAACAGGAATTTTGTAATTAGAAATTTTAAGCTTCGGTTTCTGTCTGACCTGTTCAACAGGAGCCGGCATTTCTGCTTTTTTTGCAGGCTTTTCCTCAGCTTCCGTGTCCTGAAGATACACAGCCTTTTCTGCAAAACCCAGTGGTTTTGAGTTTTTTCTTGCAGACGCAACTTCGTCAAAAGAGTTTTCTTGAATGTTCAGAGGAACGGCCGGCCCATAAGGCATACCGTTGCTGTCCACAACAGGCTTTGCTTCCGGGTCAAATTCGTATCCTTCTATGGCAGGGTTTTCTGGAAGTTCATCTGCAATTTCTTCATTTGCCGCTGGCGGTATTATTTCTGCATCATTAAAAATTGAATCCAGATCCTCATCAAAAATTTCAGAACCGTTTCCAGCAGGATTCTGGGCTGCATCAGCTCCCATCTTTGCAAAAATCGACTCAAAGCTGTTGTTCCTTTCTTCAACAAAATCAGAAAGGTCGTTTTCCTCTTCTTCTTCTCCTATTTCCGAAGAAATTGTGGCATCACCAAAATCAAGGCCGGTTTCTGTTTCTACAAATTCTGAAGCTGTTACTTCTGTGTCAGGTCCCTGTTCATCAGAAAAATACTCAACTACTTCATTGAGGCTGGAATTTTTTTCTTCATATTCTTCAAGTTCACTGGGAAAATCATAATCTTCAAAAGGCTCAGGCTGGTTTTCTTCTTCCTGCAGGTTATCTTCAAAAGCAGTTTCTTCTTCAAATTCTTCTGTCAGATCAGGCACTTCAAGAGCTTCGTTTTCTACTGATTCTTCAATACTTTCATTAAATGAATCAACATCTTCAAAATCATCAGGAAGTTCTGTATCAATTTCGCTGTCTGCGGTGTTTACGTCAGAAAGAGGTTTTTCTCTATATTCCCAGTTTTCTTCAGGCAGAGGGCCCTGCTCTATTTCCTGGTTTTGCTCAATGTTCTCTTCTGTATCCATTTCTTCATCAATATCACCAGCAGCAGGTTCCTCAGGGGCAATCACTTCTTCAGTTTCTATGTCCGAACCAGAAGCTTCAATTTCTTCCTCATCATCAGCTTCTTCTTCCTGTATTGTCAGAGGCTCAGTCTCAATCACATAATCTGACTCAGCTTCCTCCCTGTCAGCTTCAACAGCAGACACTTCCACTACCTGATCATCAAAAATATGGGCAAAAGGATTTTCTTCATCAGTTTCTGCCGGTTCTTCATCGTCATCAATCTGACTATCTTCAAGAGGAACAGTCATTACTTCAATTTCATCATTTTTCTTATAACCTGCTTTATAAGCTTCTATTCCGCCCTCAACTTCAGCATCATCCTTCTTTTTTCCTTCCAGTACTGCAGCGGCCCTTTCAAGTTCTTCTTCAACAGCCTTCTTTTCCAAAGCAGCATTTTTTCTTTCTTCTTTTTCATCAAGACTTTCAACAATATCGCCAATCATCGAAAGAACAAGGTATTCCACAGCAATAACTACGGCCCCTGTCAAAACAGCAGCACCAATTTTCATTGCCATTACATCCCCTGAATTATTTGCAGCAAAAATGTGGCAGATATGTTCAACAGCATCAATTGTAAAAAAAGGAATTACAGAGCCAAGAAGCATAACCCCGTTTCTTGTACGCCAGCTGGCAGTAAAACACTGAAAAGCCGCAACAAGCAAAAATGCAGGAATAAGCACAGACGAAAAGCCGTAAGAATTTGCAAACATCTTGCCAATTCTATAAGCCAGAGTGCCCTGAGCAGGATTCATTCCCGTAAAATCAAAAAGAACCAGCAGCAGACATACAGAAAAAGCTGCAGCCAGTCCGTAAAGAATAAAGCCCTCAACAGATGATATTTTTACATTCTTGTTCATTAAATAACTCCCAAAAGAAATTTCAGTGATTTCTACTATATGATTATCGGCTCCAGAATTTTTAAGTTTAGAAAGATTTGGGCTATATTTTTGCGGCAACCGGTGTTCCAGACTTCCGCTTCCGCTCCATACCTTCGGTACGCCAGGGCGTTCTTCCACCCCGGGGCATCAAAGCCTTTTAAGTTGCTCACTTACCCGCTGTCCGATATAATTTTTCTTAATGAACGGTTACAAATGCCACTTTTGTACGTCCTGCAACGGAACAGGCTGTATCAGCCAGATGCCGGGAATGGGTGGCGTAAACAGAAACATTAACTTTCGACTCAACTGCGACGGATGGGAAGTATGCCGTAAAGAAAATCCCCTTCTTTTTGTAAATTTCCTGGAGCGTCCAGTAAATGAGCGGATCCCAAAAATTGCATTAGCTCCGGTTACAGGTGCAGTAGAAAACATCGGATACCACTGCGAAGAAGACTGGTACAATGATTTTTTTAGTGCCGTCCAGAAAACAGGGATTTCAATCTGTGCCGGAGACGGATTTCCTGACCAGAAAATCCAGTACGGAATTGCTGCCGTTAAAAATATCCAGAAAACTTCAAAGGATTTTCGGGCTTCTTTTTTTATTAAGCCATTTACCAACAGCAAAATTCTTGAGCACATCAATCAGGCTCTTCCTGTTGCGGAGCTGGTTGGCATTGATATTGATTCCTACAACATTTCTACAATGCACAATCTCGTCCAGCTGGAAAAAAAGACTGCCGCCCAGCTCCTGGAAATCAAGGAATTTCTTAATTCCAAAAATATTCCCTTTGCAATAAAAGGTATTTTTAATCCGGAAGACATAGACCTTCTAAAAATTGCCCAGCCTGATGTTGCTTATATCTCAAACCACGGCGGTCGCGTAGAAACACGAATCGGTTCCACAGCCGAGTTTCTTCAGAATTTCGCAGACCCGATCCGGTCTTTCGTAAAAGAAATCTGGGTTGATGGAGGCATCCGCACCTCCCTCGATGTGTCTACTGCAATGGCCTTTGGGGCCGACAGGATTTTAATCGGCCGTCCTCTTATAAGTGCCTTCTGCAAAGGTGGCGAAAATCTGTTGTGCAAAAAAATCCTGGAGTTGAGTCTTTTACAATACGGTAAATAAAAAAGCCCGCAGGCCTTGAAGTTGTCTTCAATTACTGCGGGCTTTTCTTTCGTTACCGGCAAATCCCGGAAACTAGAACTTTGCTTTTCTAAGGCGAACTTCCTCAATGTTTTCTGAGAACAGTTCACGAAGGTCATTAAGACCAAGAGCCATAAGAGCCATACGGTCAATACCAATACCCCAGGCAAGAACAGGACAATCAAGTCCCATTGCTTTTGTAACTTCCGGACGGAAAATACCTGAACCACCAAGTTCAAACCATCCAAGTACAGGATGCTTGATATGAACCTCGATTGAAGGTTCTGTAAATGGGAAGTATCCAGGAACGTACTTAACTTCTTCAGCACCTGCAACTTCTTTTGCAAACATTTCCAGCATTCCAAGGAGTGTACGAAGGTTTGCATTTTCTCCAACAATAATACCTTCTGTCTGGTAGAAGTCAGAAAGGTGTGTGGCATCTACTTTGTCATAGCGGAAACAGCGTGCAATACCAAAATATTTACCAGGATTTTCTGCCTTATGGAGCTGGTGTGCAGAAAGAACAGTACCCTGTGAGCGGAGAACGAGACGGCGTGTAAATTCGTGGTCAAAATCGTAGTTCCATCCGCGACTTCCAGTGTTTCCACCATCTCTATGAGCAGCTGCTACATTTGAGAGCCATGGTTCTTCAATAGATTTTGCATGTGTAGGATTTTTTATACGGTATACGTCATGAATATCGCGGGCAGCGTGAAACTGTGGCATAAACAGAGCGTCACCATTCCAGAATTCTGTTTCTACGAGAGGACCGTCATATTCCTGGAAACCGAGGGAACAAAGCTTGTCCTTTACGTGTTCAAGGAACTGTACATATGGGTTTGTACGTCCTGGAATAATACGTGCTGGTGGAACAGCAATGTTATATCCACGGAAAGTACCCTTTTTCCAGTCCCCAGATTCAAGCATTTTTGGTGTAAGTTCACCAATTTCATTACCTGTAATACCAGCCTTTTTAAGGGCATCAACAACTTCCTTAACATGGTTGTGAAGCTTATATAAAACAGTTTCACGTTCAATGATTTTAAAAGCAGAGTCAGCTGCACCGCGTTTTTTAGCAAAGTTACCGATTACAGCCTGTTCATCAGAAGACAGGTCTTTGTTATCCAGCTGCCCGTTAGAAGCCTTTGCTGCCTTTTCAAGAAGTGCTTTTGCAATTGTAATACGGGCAGGAATTGCAGCACCGGTGTATTCGGCTTTCTTTTCAGCGTTCATTTTAAGAACACCATCTTTCGACAAAGGACCAAAGGCAGAACCTACATCCTTTTGTTCAAGACCTGTTCCCGCAGCAATTTCTGGGAGAGTTTTTGCACCGTTAGCCTTTACGAATTCAATAATCTTTTCTTCTGGAGTTCCTTTTTCTGCGTATTCACGTCCAAGGTCAGTGATTTCGTAATACATATGTGGTGTACGGCTTGAAACACTTAAAAGATCTTTTCCGCCCAGCCAGCTGAAGGCCTGGTTTGCGTGTCCTTCTTTATAGGCCAGTTCTTTCTGAAGTTTTTCTGAACTCAATTCATCTTTTTCTGTGTATTTAAGAAGAACTTTGATTTCAAGTGGATGAAGGTTTTTGATGATGTTCTGAATGTCCATTTTTAATTCCGTTATATAAAAAATTTGAGCCAGTTCCCGACTCGGAAACCAGCTCATTACTTTGGTTAAGATTTGATTTTTATCTTGTAAATCTTACGTAAGACTGGTACATGGCCCATTTGAAGCCTGTCTTCTCGTCTTTGTAGTATTTAACCGAATCACGCTTCATATATTTGTAGCTGAAGTACTGGTTCTGATCCTGAAAATCCTTAAGGACTGCAAGAGCAGTATTCATTGCTTCACCCTGATCAAATGCAACAGCGTGACATGTGTAGTACAGACGAACTTCGTCTGTCAGTGGTGTATATTCCAGCTGAACCTTAGCAGTTTTATTTGTAACGTGCTGGTCTTCTGGAACAATAATTCTTGTTTCGTTTCCAACTGGATCTTTAAGGAGATCTTCTACTTCGTCAGCAAAAACAAACCCTGAAAGACAGAAAATTGCAGCAGCAATAGCAAATAGTTTTTTCATTTTAGTTCCTCCAAACTTAAAGTTTTAGAACATTTTGTACTCTAATATTCTATCGGTTTCTATAAAAAAATCAAGCATAAGTCTGTACCTTCCGCTGTCTACTCCGGCAACAGGAGGATTTACCAGCAGCACCCTGCCTGAAATTTCCCTTGGCTTGTTTTTGATTCTTGTTCTCCAGTGTTCCCGTACTGCGTTTTTCAAAGCATCACCACAGGCATCCTGAATTCCCTCGAATCCTTTTTCAAGCTTTCCATAACCTAAACCACGGATTTTTGGGTTAGTTACACTTCCCCAGGACTGATAAATCTGTTTTTGAAAATCCGTTCTCTCAAATTCAACGCGGCAATAAAGCCTGTCATCCTTGAATGCCGGATTTTTATATTCAATTCTGTTCAACTCTTCTTCAGTAAGTTTTTGAACAGGCTGAAATTCAAAATATTCCTTTACTCCACGGGCATTATCCGAAGGTGTATAAGAAAACTCCCAGCCATAAGCCATCCCCTGAACAAAAAATGGAGCGGTCTCTTTTAATCTGCTTACTGGTAGTGTATAAGGATTTTCTTCTGCATCAGAATCTTCCAGGGTAAGTTTTCCAGAATCCCACTTTATTCCAGGATACGCCTCCCGTTCTGCCCATAAAAGAATCTGTATTTTATTCAGCTGATTAAGGTTCTGTGCAAAAAGAGAAACCAGAAGTCCTGCCAGAACAAAAATCAGCGGTAAGCGTCTATCCATACTCTTAAAGGATTAACTCCCATTCTTATTAACAGATACATCCAGGCATAGAAAAATCCTGCCAGATGAACTGAATGAGCAACACCGTTTTTTATTCCATACACCTGACTAAAAAGTTCAATACAGGTATAGGCAAGAATCAAAATCGGTGCCCGTACGGGAATAAGACCAAAAATGTATATATTGTTTTTAGGATAAATCACTGCATAAGCAAGAAGAATTCCATAGATTGCACCACTGGCCCCAATAAGAAAAACCTGTGTCATACCTGTAACAAGATAAACAAAAAGAGAGGAAACTCCGCACAAGAATCCTGTAAGCAGGTAGAACAGAACATATTCCTTTGACCCTACGGCCTGTTCTACCGAAAAGCCAAAGAAAAAAAGTCCGAGCATGTTAAAAAGAAGATGCTGGAAATTCCCGTGAACAAACATATATGTAAAAGGCTGCCAGAACATCCTGTAGCCGATGCAGTTAATTACATTAAGCCCGAGATATGCCCCTGCAATCGGCAAGATTTTTACTGTAAGATAAACAGCAACGTTAATGAGAATAATTGCCAGGGTAGCATTTTTAAATGTATAGCGGAAAGGTTTTCTTATAAATGCGAACATTGATTAATCCGGAAGTTTGATTTCAGAAATAAGCTTCTGATCGGCAAAAGTAACTCTGTTACGTCCATTACGCTTAGAAACATAAAGAGCCTGATCGGCCTGATCTACCAACTGCTTTGGAGAGTTTACAGGATTTGTCTGAGGATTAAACTCTGTAACACCAATTGAAATTGCAACCTTTACATGCAGGTTTTCGTAACAGAAATCGTATTGTTCAACCTTTGTACGAATTCTTTCTGCAACTGTCAAAGCATCTTCCCGATCCATATTGTCCAGAAGAACTGTAAATTCCTCACCACCATAACGACTGGCAAGATCTCTTGAACGGATACAGGAACGAATAATTTTAGCAACTGTCTGGAGAACGTAATCTCCGCAGGCATGACCGTAAGTATCATTAAATCTCTTGAAGAAATCGATATCGAACATCATTACAGAAAAACTCTTGTTTTGTGCAAGTGCAGCATCAAGTTTGTCTGTAAGCACGTTATAGAAGAAATATTTAAGTTTCAGGTGAGTCATCATGTCAGTTGATGACCGTTCAAGAAGCGACGCATTGTAAATTGCAATGGCAGCCAGTGATGCAATGTTTAAAATCTGTTCCTTTTCATAATTGCTGAAGCCTTTTTCTTCAGACATAGTAATTCTTTCTCCAAGGAGAAGAATTCCGTTAAGGTGATTTTTCTGAACAAGAGGAACAATAAGAGACGGATTAAGTGATGTAATAGCTTCCAGATTTGTATCTGCAGGAACAAGGGCTTTAACTTCATCAACCGTAAAAACCTTTTCAGTTTTTGTTATTGCAGCTACCAGGGGATTTGTTACAGAAATTTTATATGTAACGGATGGATTAAGCTCCATGCCATTATAGTTCTGATCCAGAATAAACGAATCCGATTCCAGGGCATCAAGTACAAAAACACCGGCACCAAGAGCACGGAACTGACCCATACATGTATAGAGAATGGATTCTATCAAGGTAGAAAACTCAATAGTTGAACAAAGCGACCGGCTTATTTCCAGCAGCTGCTTGAGATCGTAAATTTTTTTTTCGTACTGACTTACGATTTCTTCATATTCAGGATTTACACCTGTCCTCATCATTTCCTGACTCATTTTCTGTCAACTTCTCCGATAATTGCGTAGTTCTTCATTATACTGAGATAAATCCCCCAGTATTCGAACTGCTGCTCCAGCTGGGCTACATTGTCCCTGTTTCTGGTTGATGTAAGTAAAACCTTAAGATTTGAAATCATATCAGGCTTTGTTTTTTTTGCATCAACAAGAAGATCAGACAGGTGCTTGTAAAGTTCATAAATCGAGGCAGAGACCTGCTGAACAAGCTGATGAGCTTCTTCATTAATGTTATCGACACTTGATGTCAGTTTTTTTACAAAATCTGCATCTTTTCTTGAATCCTGAATATAGCCGTCCAGAATTGCCTTATCATTTTTTCCACCGCGGCCAAAATTATCTTCAAACTTCTTTAACAAAGAGGAACTTTCCTGAGCTGCATAAACAATGCTAGAAAAATCTGTTTTGTAGGAAGGAATATTAAAAAATCCTTCAATTACGATATCTTCAAGCAGAGCACGGATCGGTTCGTTGTAAAAATCACGCAGAAAAGTTTTTGTAATCTGCAGTGGTGTAATCCATGTAAAACCCGTAGAAGAAATTACCTGAATACTACGGCTGTTTTCTATGTTGTAACCTTCCATCTCGCAAAGAGGACGTCCTTCAAAAAGCTTCTTTAAATCTAAAGAAATTCTTGTATCCTTTATTTCATTTTTAATCTGTGTTTCATCAGAAATAAATTTATTCTGAAGAAAAGCAGCAAATTTCTGTCTTGCGTTGATTTTATACGATGCAATCTGAGGTACAAAATCCGGATCACTTTTTGCCAGGCAGATAAGTTTTTTCATTACATCAGGAGTAAGGTGTTTTGTAAAAATTGTATTGATTTTCTTAAGGTAACCCAGATACTTGTTTGCATCAGTCTCAGAAAGTTCCTGCCGTTTACGAAGCTGTGCCAGTGCAATAATGGCCCGTCCCAGAGCAGATGTCACTTTAAAGTTTGCAGTTACAAAGTACAGGTCCTGAAAGGCTGTTCCAAAACTTGAAGGCACGCAGCTCACAAAGTTAGGTTCATAACCAGGGTTAAAGCCGTTGTATTCAGGATCAAAACGATGAATAACTGTAAGATAGTTAAAACGACAGATATCTGTAAGCTGCTGAAGCTGACCAATAACCTCGTCAATTCTTGCAAATTCCTGGGAATTCAGTTCGTGAATTAAAAACTCCAGGGTGTGCTTTTGTTTTTCAAAAACCTTTGTCATTGGAAGATCCGAATCTATTACTTCCTGCTTTCTTGCTTCGACACTTAGATTTTCAAGTTTTTCCTGATTCTGGCCTGTAAATCCAGTCAAAAGGAGCTGGTTTTCGTAGTTTTCGTTACGCTTAATGTCTTCGCTGCTGATTGTTTCTGACAGAAGGTCCTCAAGGGGCTTTACATTTTCATAAAGAATGCGAAAAAGCTCGGCAAAATTCGGCTGGAGCATTCCTGATTTGTAAATACAAGGCTGGATGTTTCTGATTTCTGAGTCGATTTTATGAAGTGCCTGCTTCTTTTTAACTTCAGGCGAGGAGCTCATAAATATGGACTGAAAAATATCTGTTAGAAACTCTAAAATCCCCATAGTTTCATTTTAGATTTTAAAGGAAGATTTTACAAGAAGATCCGTTTATACCATATATGGCTTTAATATTTCTTCAAATTCCTGACGGGTTTTACCCTGTATCACCTGAAGCCTCAGCTCTTTTGCTCCGTCAAATCCACGGATATAATTGCTGAATCTTCCCCTCATTTTCATGGCAGCGGCTTTTTCTCCAACTGCATCAATCAGCAGATCCATTTCCTTAAAGCCCATTTCAAGGCCTGTTTTCATTGTAATAACAGGGACTGTACCCGTTTTAAGAAACTCGCGGACCTTCGTAAAAATAAAAGGATTTCCCTGAGCAGCCCGGCCAATCATAATTCCATCACATCCGGTTTCCTTTATCATTCTTTCGGCATCCTGAGGCGTTCTTACATCCCCGTTTCCAAATACAGGAATCCTGCCATCAACAAAATTTACCAGCTCTTTTATGGCATTCCAGTCTGCAGTTCCACCATACCCTTGGGCAGTTGTGCGGCCGTGAAGGGCAATCGCGGCTGCTCCGGCACTTATTGCTGCATCGGCACATTCCTTATAAGTAATGTGGTTCGCATCCCAGCCTGTACGGATTTTTACAGTTACAGGAACAGGTTCTCCGTATGCTACAACTCCAGGTTTTCCAGCTTTATCAGGACGATTCCCTTGCCAGTTTTCTGATGCTTCTACCACAGCTTTAGTAATTGCATACAGTTTTTCAGGCTCCCGTGTAAGTACGCTGCCTGCTCCAGTTTTTGTTACCTTCGGAACAGGACAGCCGCAATTAATGTCGATGCATTCACAGGAAGTCTTTTCCAGTACAACTCTGGCAGCCTGTGCCATAACATCAGCGGAAGAGCCAAAAATCTGTACAGCGTATGCTTTTTCATTGGCGGCCCGTACCATCATATCAAGGGTTTTTCTGTTATCGCGAATAATTGCTTCCGAACTGATAAGTTCTGTATAAACAAAATCTACGCCGCAATCATAGCAGACAGAACGATAACTAGCGTCAGAATAATCTGCCATTGGTGCCAGGAAGATGTTTCCATCGAGAGAGAGATTTCCGATTTTTACAGGGTGATAAAGTTCATTCATAATCATAAAAAAAGCCGGCGAGCCAGGATTTTACTCTGACTACCGGCCATCTTCTGTCGGTTATTCCGGCAGATTAAAAATCCTGCAGCTGTTAGTCCAGAGCTGCTGGCTCATTTCTTCAATTGGTGTTTCCAGCATATCTGCAAGGAATCTTGCTGTAGAAGGAAGATAAGCAGGCATTGTACGCTTTTTCTCACGGAATTCTGCAGGAATCATAAATGGAGATTCTGTTTCAATAAGAATTCTGTCATGAGGAATATTAAGCACTGTTTCGTGAAGATTTCTTGCATTACGATATGTAAGGTTACCTGCAAATGAGAAATACACATTAAGTCCTGCATCAAGACATTTCTTTGCATATTCTGCATCTTCCGAATAACAGTGGAGAATTGCACCTGCTGCAGGAATTCTTTCCTTAAGAATATCAAAAAGATCCTTGCCGGCGTCACGGTTATGGATAATTACAGGCTTGTTGTATTTTTTTGCAATTTCAAGCTGAGTAATAAAAAATTCAATCTGTGTGCGCTTATCACCAAACTGTTTATAATAATCCAGCCCTGTTTCTCCAACAGCAACTACGTTTGGCAAATTGATGCTTTCTTCGATTGTCTGAGCCCAGTCTTTTCCAGGTGTTGTAATTTCAGACGGAGCAACACCTACTGCATGATAAATTCCAGAAAATGCCTTCAATGTAGCATATACCTTCTTGAAGTCATGAAGAGAGTTGTTAATGCTGACAATACGAGTTACTCCAGCCTGTTTTGCCTGCTGTACAACGCGTAATTGTTCAATAGGATCATCGTAAATAAGCCCGATGTGAGCATGAGTATCAAAAAACTGCATGGCTTTGTTCTTCCGAAATAGAAAAAAGTGATTATGGAACGATTGTTCCCCGAAACAGATAATCTTAATTCTGTTTTTCACCGATAGTATAATATGAGATTGTTTCAGTTGTCAAACCTGCACGGAGTTTGACACTGTTTTATTTACTATGATATTATCATAATGTTATTTTCTATGCTTGGGTGCTTTGTACCCGGAGAAGTAATAAATGGCAAACACAAGAAGATACAAACGACTTGAAAAAAATTTAGCTTCCTCTTTTATGAACCACTTCAAATCGTGGTTTGGCAAACTAAAGAACCTGTTTGTTAAGTTCATAAAACTTTGCGACAGCAAGCTTACAATCATGGTTGTGCCACACTCTCAGAGTAAAGTTATCAACTTTCAAACAAATGTTTTTGCCTTAAGCTTTTCAATTATTCTTCTTGCAGGAATTATTTCATCTTTTGTTTTCTTCAATAAAAGAGCTGCCGGATCCGCTGCAGAAATAAGCCGCCTTATGAACGAAAACCGACAGACTCTTGCCAGTCTGGACGAACTCCGTGACGAAAACAACAACCTTCTTCAGACTGCAAAAAGATTCCAGACTTCACTTTCCCAGTCCCTGTCCCTTCTGGGAATCAACAGTTCAAATTCTGTTTCAAAAGCTTCTATGAACGACTCAGATCTTTCTTCTCTGTTTGATACACAGAGTCAGGTAACTGGTTCAACAAAAGAAGCAACCGATATCCGCCAGCTTAATGCTTATCTCGAAAGTGCAGTTCAGCCAATCGAACAAATCGGTAAAATGCTGGAAAGTCAGGAAACTCTGTTTACAGATATCCCGAACATCTGGCCTATTCGTGGTGGTATCGGACACATCTCAATGCAATTCGGTCAGAACGTTCACCCTATTACAGGTCAGTGGTACATTCACAAGGGACTGGATTTCTCTACATGGCGCAGCGGTGACCCAATCGTAGCAACAGCAAACGGTCAGGTTGTAACTGTAGGTTTTGACTTCAGCTTTGGTAATTACGTAATCATTAAACATAAACACGGTATCTACACACGCTACTGTCACATGCAGACTGCCCGTGTTAAAAAAGGTGAATTTGTTTCTCAGAGACAGGTTATCGGTACAATCGGTAACACAGGTATTACAACAGGTCCTCACCTCCATTACGAAATCCACATCGGTTCAGATGTAGTAGATCCAGCAAAATACGTAAACGTAAAACTCTCAAAATAAAATGGCTTTTACCTTCGACGATATTTCAATCAATACAATTATCGGTCCAGACTCCTTTGTATCAGGTGATGTCAAAATCAACGGGTTTATTCGTGTTGATGGCAGCATTGACGGTCAAATCGAAACCAACAGCAACGTAATTATCGGTGACAAAGCAAAGGTCAAAGGAAACATTTCTGCATCTGCAGTAATTGTGGGCGGAATCGTTCTTGGTGATATTAAAGCCCCAAATGGAATTAAACTTCTTTCCAACTCAGTTGTCTTAGGAAATCTTTCTACAAAAAGCCTTCAGATTGAAGATGGCGTTCTTTTTAACGGACATTGTATTTCCCTTAAAGACGAAACTGAATACAAATCATCAACAAGCCGCTTCCTGGATGCTCTGGCAATTCGCAGCAAGGTATTAAAATAATGGCCGGTGTTGACGGAATCAACGGACAGTCACTGTATTTCGCCGCAGCTCAGGCCGCAGCCCATCAGCAAGCCCGGGATGCTGCCAAAAAAGAAAAAACTGCCGGTCCCAAAAAAACATCTTTTCAAAATGCCCTGGAAAAAGAGCAGGAACTTTTTAGTCTTAAGCAGGAAGGACTTCCGGAAGAACTTGCGGGTATGGAACCGGAAGAAGCCATCGTTTTTCTTAAAGATGCAGTTGATATTGCCGGAGACCAGATGGCCGCCATGCCTTCTTCAGAGCAGATTGAAAACTTCAGAAAAAAGCTCGGAAACTTTATGAAATACATTTCCCGAAATAACTACGAAGTTTTAACAATTCAAAGAAAATATAAAGGAAGACCTTTAATCAATAAAAAAACTGGAAAACCAGCTTACTTTGTTCAAGTTCAGGTCATCAACCAGAAATTCGAAAATCTGGCTATGGATTTAATTCACGAACACTCTCAAAACATCAATGTACTTAAAAGGCTGGAAGAAATTAAGGGGCTTATTGTAGACTTGCTTGCATCTTAAAAGTAAAATTACAAATCAGGAGACATCATGAGTGATATTTTTGAACAGGACATAGATGATGAAAATATAGATCTTTCTAAACTGGAAGATAATGACAATTCTCACAACAACGATTCAAAAGATGAAAATTTTGTCTATCCGGATCCACTTTACCTTGCAAAGCTTGAATATTCCAGCGAAGGTGTTTATTGTTCCGTTCCAGACAAGTTTCCAGAACTTAAACCTGGTGACGGTGTAATCATTCAAACACGATATGGTAAAGACATGGCTGTTGTAATGGGAGTTTCCAAGCATGCTACTGGTCTTAAACAATCAGATATCATAAAAGTTGAACGAAAAGCCTCTGACGCAGATTTAAAAAAATATCAGGAATTAGCAGAAAAAGAAGAAAGTGCATTCAAAACTTTTAAGGAAAAAGTTGCCCTTCACAAACTTGATATGAAGCTTGTTTCAGTACACTTCCTCCTGGAAGAACCAAAGGCCCTGTTCTTTTTCTCCAGCGAAAACCGCGTAGACTTCCGGGAACTTGTAAAAGATCTTGTAAGCGTATTCAAAATGAGGATTGAACTTCGCCAGATTGGTGTCCGGGATGAAAGCCGCATTACAGGTGGTCTTGGTGTTTGTGGACGTCCTTACTGCTGTCACTCTATCTGCGACAGACTTCCTCCTGTTTCAATCAGAATGGCAAAGGACCAGAACCTTTCCCTCAACTCAATGAAAATCAGTGGTCAGTGCGGAAGACTTCTCTGCTGTTTAAGCTATGAATTCAACTGGTATTCAGAAGCAAGAAAACACCTTCCAAACGAAGGCACACATCTGTTCTACGATGGAACACAGTTCCGCATTACCGATGTGAATCCTTTAACCCAGACAATTAAAATGGTTGGAGAAGACGGACGCTTCCTGGAAGTTCCGGCAAAACGCTTCGTTCGTGAAGGCGGAAACCGCTGGAAAATTAACTAAAGCAAAAGACTATGTTAATCATAGGGCTGTTCTCCTGTATGCACCGGAGTGACTATTTTTCAAAACCTGCAAACAAGATTCAGCCCTAATCTATCCAAGCACTGCAACAATCTGGTCAGAATCTTCCGAATAAGCACTATTTCCAAAGCTGCTGTAGAAGTTAATATCCTTAAATCCGGCCTCTTTGGCGTAATTTTCAATTTCTTCTTTTGTAATCAGATAAACAGGAGCATCTTCCGTTACGAAAATCCGTTTTCCAGAACTATTTTCCAGCTCCTGATTCAGATACATTTTCTCTCCCCGGCTCTCAATGCTGGAAAAAAGAGATGTTCTTATGCTTTCCTTTACAGGTAATGTAAACTTGTCCAGCCCTGCATATTTCTTAAAGTTTGAAAGAGAAATAATCAGTTTTCCATTATCTGCAAGAAGCTGACGGCAATCATAAAACAGCTTTGCCATAAGGGTCTTGTCGTGAGTAAAAATAATTCTGTTATTAAGGATTGAAACTACATTGTAAAATTTCTTGCCAAGAAACCTTGTCATTTCCAGAGAAGACATCTGGAAGTATCTTACGGCCATTAACTGTGTGCGTCGTTTTCTGTTTGCTGATTCGAGAAGTTCTTTTGAAGTTTCAAGTCCAGTAACATCAGATCCTTCCCGTGCAAGATTATGCTCAAATGTGCCTGTTCCGCAGCCAATACGAAGAAACCTTACCGGCTTTGCAAACATCCCCATTAATTTTTCATAAAACACTTTTTGTTCTTCAGTAACTGGATATAACTCATCATAGAATTCTGCTATGTTCTGATTTATTTCCATAATACTTCATTATAATGTCGGATTTTATAATTCCGCAAGTTGGTTTTTTCGTAACAAAAAAAATCCCCTGAAATCCAGGAGGTTGTTTGGATTTTCAGGGGAAACACTTTTTTGATATGTTTTTTATACTTCTTCTGCTACACTCTTAAAGCAGGCAATTCCTTCAGCCAGATATTTTTCGCGGAGCTTTTGACAGATATCAATAATCTTCTGAGCTTCGGCTTCTTCGCAGTAAACGATATACATCATGTTGAGCTGTGGCCAGATGGCATCGCCCAGGCGTGGATTTGAATACCCGGCACCCATAACGTTTGCCATTTTTGTATAGCGGGCTGCAACTTTTTGCTCTTTGAATTCCTGCATAAAGTCTTCCTCAAGAGCCTGAGAGAAGATGATCTCTACACGAGTAAGTTTACCGGCGTGTTTTCTGATGTTTTCGATGTATCCCATTATTCAGACTCCTTTTCTGTAGTTTTCTTTGCGGCAGATTTGCGTGTGCGCTTTAGTTTTACCGGAGCTTCTTCTGAAACATTTTCTTTATCAGAATCCTCTTCAGCTGGTGCGTTTTGAACCGGTATTTCTTTTACTGCTTCTGTTTTCTGTGCTTCCAGAGCTGCAAGTCTTTTTTCTTCATAAGCCTTTTCTTTAGCTGCTTTTTTTGCTGCCTTCTTTAGACGACGGTTATTGAAGATGTAGTAGATAGCAGGCATAAGGAACAGTGTCATTATTGAACCAAATGTCATACCACCAAACACTGTAAGAGAAATCGGCTGCATATTTTTTGAACCTTCTCCAGGGAAGAATGCCATTGGAGCCAGGGAAATTACTGTTGTTAAAGTTGACATCAGGATTGGACGCAGACGGTTCTTTGCTGCCTGTATACAAGCTTCTTCCAGTTCATAACCACGTTTACGAAGAAGATTTGTATAGTCTACAAGTACGATACCGTTGTTAACGATTGTACCGACAAGTACCAGCATACCGATGATTGTTACTACGTTAAGCTGGTTTCCTGTAAGGGCGTAAATTGCAACTACACCGATGAATGACAGTGGAATTGTAAAGATTACGATGTAAGGGTCAATCAATGATTCAAACTGAGAAGCCATTACTACGAATACAAGGAAGGCTGCAAGAATGATGATAAGTCCAAAGTTAAAGAGAGCCTCCATCATTGATTCCATATCACCTGAGTAACCGATTGTAACACCGTCTTCCTTAAGGATATTTTCGTCTATCAGATTGATGATTTTTGAGTTAACGTCACCAAGTGAAAGTCCTGGAAGAGGTTTTGCAGTTACATGAAGAATACGTGCCTGGTTTTCACGGTAAATTGTTACAGGAGCCTTTGACTCTTCAATATGGGCAAAGCTTGAAAGTGGAATGCGTGTTCCGCTTGAAGTTACCATTGAAATTGTATCCAGGTCTGCAAGACGAGTACGGTCTTTTTCTGAAATACGAACGATTACATCAATATCATCACCGTTTTTTGTAAAGCGGCTGGCAGTTTTACCTGCTACTACACCGGCAACTTCTGCACCAACCTGATAAATGTTAAGACCGAATTCCTGCATGCGGTCGCGGTCAAAAATAATGTTGGCCTGTGGAAGACCGTCTTTAAGGTCAGAGGAAACTTCTGAAACAAGGTCAGTTGCCTGTGTTTTGAGAAGTTCTTCAATCTGGCGGGCAGTTGATTTTACAAGTTCCAAGTCATCTGAACGGATATCGATTGAAACACCAGATGAGCTTGAAGCGTTGTTGGCATTTGCAGAGAAACTTAAAGATGCTCCGGGGAACATTGTAAAGTATTTGCGGAGTTTTTCTTTAGCTGTACGTTCACTGTCATACCCTTTCTTACGGTTTTTTGGCTCGTAAAGAGTGAATGTTACCGTACCTGTGTTAGTTTCTGATGAAGAAGAAATAATGCTGGAACCACCAACAGAAACTGTTGTGTACTTAATTCCTTTGAGTTCTTCCAGAGCCATAACTTCAAATTCCCGGAGAGTGTCTTCTGTGATTTCTACTTTTGTACCTACCGGCAGTTCAAATTTAACTGCAACAGAGTTAGCACCAGATTCAGGCATAAATACGAAACCTACAAACTTAACAGCTACAATCGAAAGGAAGAAAAGTCCTACAAGTGAAGCAATAAACATTGCCTTGTGGTGAAGAACGAAAATTACACCTCGTGCATAAAGGTCATCAAGCTTATCGAAGAAGTTGTTGAATGCACGGTTAACGCCGTATGCAAAACCGGACATTGTGTGGGTTCTGCTCTTTCTTACGAGAGTTGAACAAAGTACAGGAACAAGTGCCATAGCTACAACAAGTGAAGCCATAAGGGAGAAAATGATTGTCCAGGCAACGTTGTCAAACATCTGACCCATCATACCCAGCTTTTTCTTGAATACAATCATCGGGAGGAAGATACATACAGATGTAAGAGTTGAACCCATGATTGAAGAAACCATTTCCTGGGAACCAAGAATAGCTGCAACCTTTGGCTTGGCATCACGTTCAATATAAGAGTAGATGTTTTCAAGAACTACGATTGAGTTATCTACAAGCATACCGATACCAAGGAGAAGACCTACCATGGAAATTGAGTTGATGGAAATTCCTTTCAGGTACATACACAAAAGTGTGATCATTACGGAAATTGGAATTGCGGCACCAACGATCAGTGTTGATTTGAGGGAACGGAGGAAGACAAACAGTACTGCAATGGCAAGGAGGGCACCGAGAATTACGGAACTAACTACTTCACCGATTGTCTGAGAGATGATGTCTACTGTGTTTGAAGTTTCAATGATTTCAATATCTTTAGGCATTGATTTCTTCAGGTTTTTTAAAACCTTACGAACTTTTTTAGCTGCCTGAATTGCGTTTTTACCTGACTGCTTCTGGAGCATGATCATTACACAAGGTTCACCATCAAGGTAAGCCAGTGTAGAAACATCTTTGTAACCTTCATAAACGTCTGCAATGTCACGGAGACGGATTGTGCGGAGGGCATAATCCGAACCAACTTTGTAAGAAATTACAGTGTTTTTAAGGTCTTCTATGGATTTGTATTTACCATCATTTTTGATTGTATAGTTTGTATCACCGGAAGTGATTGTACCGCCGGAAGACTGGATGTTCTGAATACCGATCATCTGGGCAACTGTAGAAATTGTCAGACCATAAGCTTCAAGGCGGTCACGAGGAATGTCTACGTTGATTGATTTTTCCCGTCCACCGGAAACGTTGGCAGAAGAAATACCGTCTACCTGTTCCAGCTTTGGCTTGATTTCGTCTTCAGCAAAAGCACGAAGCTCTTCTGGAGTACGGCTTCCGCGGATTGCCATCATCATGATTGGCATCATTGAAGGGTCCATCTTGATTGTAATTGGTGAATTGGCTGCATCCGGCAGATAGTTGCGGACAAGGTCAATCTTATCGCGGACATCACCACCGGCAGCATCAAGGTTTGTACCGTAGTTGAATTCAAGAATTACAAGAGAAATACCACCCATTGAGCGGGATTGAAGCTTTTTAAGGCCAGATGCCCCGGAAAGGGAACTTTCAAGAATCGAGGTTACACTCTGCTCTACTTCTTCTGGACCGGCACCATCATACTGAGTAAATACCAGCATGTACGGGAGATCCATTTCCGGAAACATATCAACTGGCAGCTGTGTAGTACAGAAAATACCCAGGATGATTGAAAGAATGAACACCAGGATTGTTGTTACCGGTTTATTTACACATTTTTCAGAAAATGTCATTTTTTTCATCTCCATTTCTGTGTTAAAAAATGCTCCCGCCGAAAATCCAGGCCCCGCCTTTTTAACACAAATTTGTTTTATACGAAAATGTCATTTTTTCAATGACATCGGATTTTAATTTGTTGTACTTACGATGTTTACTTTTGAACCGTCGTTAAGGAGAGACATACCCTTGATTACGATTTCGTCTCCGGCTTTGAGACCTTCTGATATTTCTGTTTTGTTGTCTACAGAAATACCAACTGTAATTGGAACAAGTTTTACAGCAGATTTTTTGTCTTCGTGTGGATCTACTACGAAAATGTAGTTTTTCTGATCACGAACGACAATTGCACTTGAAGGAATTACAATTGCATTTTTAACAGATTCTGTAACGAGTTTTACGCGGCCGTACATACCAACCTTAATGCGGCTGTCGTCTTTGTTAAAACGGAGTTTTGCACCCATTGTGCGGGTTGATGTATCAAGAACAGGTGAAACTTCAGAAACGTATGCTTCAAATACAACGCTTGGGTAAGCATCAAAAGTTACTGTAGCTTTCTGTTTGTTTGAAATACGGCTTACAAAACGTTCAGCAATGCTGATTTTTACTTCAAGGTCATCAGTCTGAGCAACAGTTGCAATTGGAGAAGCCTGACCTACTGTTGAACCAACTGTTGTAGGAATAGAAGTAATACGTCCGGAAATTGGTGAATTAACAGGGTTGTCGTTAAAAACAGCACCAACGCGCAATGGGTTTACGTAAGCGATTGTCTGGCCTTTTTTTACCATGTCGCCAACACTTACGAGAATGTTAGTTACTTTACCACCCTGATCAGGAAGAACAGCAACTGAGTTTACAGAGGCAATATCTCCACCGAATTCCAGATAATCATCAAGGTTACCGGCTTTTGTTGTAAGTGTGCTGACTGCGAAGAACTGTTCTACATCTTCACCTTTTTTACCGTCAGCTTTTTTTGAACCACAGCTCATTACAATGATTGCAGCAGCAATTACTGCAGCTGTTGTAATAATAATCTTAAATAATTTCATTTTTTCCTCCGTTTCTATTTAGCATTGCTGTTGTCAGCAGCATTTGTCAGATTTACGTTAAGTGTATTTTCAAGGTCCATTACAGCACTGATGTAAGACATTTTCTGCTGAAGCTGACCAAGTTTTGCCTGGTTAAGTGAATTTTCTGCATCGCGAAGATCCAGAAGTTCTGTTGTACCGTTGCGGTAAGATTTCCACTGCATGTCATATGCTTTCTGAGCAAGTTCTACAGACCGGTTCATGTTGGCAATCTGGCTTTCAGCCTGAACAAGTGTATCAACTGCCTTGCGAATCTGAACCTTCTGATTTTCCTTCATGATTTCAAGACCCAGTTTTGCCTGTGTAATCTGAGCCTTTGTGTCCTTGATCTGCTGCTGGTTTGCTGACCATGGAAGCATGTCTGTAAGGTTCCATGCCAGAGTAAGGCTTAATGAACCGTTGTCGAACCAGTCATCATCTTTTCCAAGACCCTTGTAAAAATGCCAGGCTCCGTCAGGTCCAATATAAACCGGCTGCCAGGCGTAGCTTACTGCAATTGCCGGAACCCATGTCTTAAGGCCTAGGGCTGTCATACCGATTTTTCCAGCTTCAATCTGGCTTTTAAGGGCACGGATGCTTAAATCATTTTCTGCATATTTCTTAAGAAGGTCTTCTGTATCTACATCAATGTACACAGGTTCAATAGAACTTGATAATTCAATTTTTGTACCAACAGGCATGCCGATTAAAAAAGCCAGTGTATCAATTGACTGATTAAGTGTCTGTTCCGCACTGTCTACAGAAGGTTTTGTGTTTTCGTAGTTAACCTGTGTCTGTAACAGCTGAATTTCAGGAATAAGACCATTGTCAAAGTTTGCCTGTGCCTGATTCATACGGCGGCGGGCATTTTCCAGGGAAGTCTTCTGAATTTTGAGGGCTTCCTGCTGAAGAACGATTCCGTAATAAAGCTTTTTGATGTTGAGAACAGTTTCTTTCTGGCTCTGTTCCCAGCTGATTTTTCCTGTTTCGTAGTTAACCTTTGCCATTTTAATGCTGGCAATCATTGCAGGAGAAAACGCCCAGCTTAAACCAACATTGCCGATTGTCTTCCAGCGGTCTTCTTCTTTGTCATAGTCTGTCGGAATAGGAAGAGCTGGCCCTCCCATAGCCTGAGAAATAGTTGATTTAAGGATATCTGCAGTTCCAGGAGTGTAATCATTTGCTCTGCTCATAGTCCCGCTGGCCTGAATTGTTGGCAGGAATGTATTCCAGCTTGTGGAATCTGCACGTTTTTTCATTTCAAGATCAATGTCGCTGCTCTTGAGTGTAAGGCTGTGTTTTAATGCGTAGTCAACTACTTCTTCAATTGAAAGCACAACCTTGTTTTCTGCCTGAGTTTCTGGTACTGCCTCCTGGGCAAAAAGAGCTCCACAAAGACAGACAGCTGCTGCTGTAAAAGCCGTAATTTCTTTAATTTTTTTAATCATATATTTTTCCTCTCCAGAGTGTTATTTACCATCTATTCCGTTAACAACGAATTTCCAGATTATCTCAAAAAAATCATCTATTTCTTCAGCACTTATGCCTGATTTTGTACAGTGAGCCAAAAGTCCTACCGGCAGACACCACATCCATCCCAGTAAAACCATGGAAGGTATTTTTAGATTTGTCCCGGACATAATAATTTCCCGAGGAACTGTATTAACCCATTTATCCCCAAAATGTTCATGTGGATGATCCAGAGCATCTTCGCTTTTCATCAGAAGCCAGCCGCAGATTGGAATGATTGAAAGTCTTTTCTTAAAAAACTCCATCTCTGTTCTCATTACCACATATGCGTATTCAGTAAAATTTGCCGCTTCCGCACTGTTTTCTCTTGTAATCGTTAAAAGAAGATTCATTTCTTTTTCAATAATGGACAGAATCAGCTGATTTTTATTATCAAAATACTCATAAAGACTGCTCTTAGCCATATTCAGTTCAGAGGCTATCCGTTCAACAGTTACGCCTGTCATAGTGTACTTTTTGATAACATTTGCCAGTGCAATAAAGAATCTGTTTTCTTCCGGCAGAACATCATTTCCAATCTGACAAATCCTGTTCAATTCCTGAAGTCTGGATTCATTAATTCCTTCCAGATGAAAAAATTCTCCTTCTGCCATTGTACCATTAAGACCGTCCAGCATGAGATCAACAAGCTTTTCAGAAGCATTAGCAGGAACTTTTTTTATCTTTTTGCATTTAAACATCTTCTGCTGCATTTTGATAAAATAAAAAATAGTAATGCCACAGAAAATCTGACGAACATACATCTCCGGATTATTTATCCTGTTTTCTTCAATATCTTTATAATCGCTGATTCCAAAGGTATTTATTCCGGCAGTATCAAACCTTTTTTTTATTTCTTCAAAGGCTTTTCGTTCATACTTTTCTTCTGAAGAAAACTTTCTGATAAAAAAGTTGATGTACTGAGTATTCTGAATAAAATAATCAATCAGGTGAGAAAAAGGAACTTTCGAGGCCCTGATGTTTTCAGGTTCAATAACTTTAAGATGATCTGCCATTGTATCAAAAAAGCTGTCTTCCATTGCCTTGTACAGATCGTCTTTATTTTTAAAATGACGGTAAATTGCAGTTTTTGAAATTCCAACGACTTCAGCTACTTCGCTTAGGGAAAATTCCTTCATACGGGGAGTGTTACAAAATGAGAAAGCTGCATCTAATATCTGGTCTTTTGTTGACTTTGAATTGCCGTTGTTTTTCATGAAAAGTTACCGAACATTCAGTAACATAAATATACCGAACAAACGGTAACATGGTCAACAAATTTCAATGTTAAAAACAGTAAGTTTTTAAACCCAGGATTTATTTTTTATATGACTGAATTCTTTCTTCAAACTGACCAAGATTGATGCAGTGTAGTTTTTCCGCAATTTTAAGCTCTTCTGCAGTTTTTTCTTCATCTCCGGCAAGAGCATAAGCCACTGCCAGATGTGCATGAATTACTCCATTTTTTGGAGAAAGTTCAACAGCCTTCTGAAGATATTCCAGGGCTTTTACGGCTTCACCACGCTTTGTCCAGATGATTCCGAGACTAGCATAAACTTCACCCTTTTTATCATCAAATTCCAGAGCCTTAAGGTATACTTCTTCCGCTTTATCAAGTTCATTTCTTACCTGATAATTCATTCCAAGACTAATAAGCCCCTTGTAATCAGGATGCTGGGCCATGGCCTTTTCCAGGTACATTACACCGTTGTCAGAATCCTTCATGGCAAAGTATGTATTTGCCATAAGGTTAAAAATCATAGCATCAGAGTAACGGGATTCCATGTCCAGTGCCTTCTGAAAATTGCTGATTGCCTGATCATATTTTTGACCTTTATACGCAGTTACTCCATTATGAACATAAACATCTCCTGGTTTTGCACAGGAAACAATCAACATTGAAAAAACGCATAATGCAGCTGCAGTTAGCAGACTTCTGATTCTATAACTCATGCTCTAAAGAATAACCAAATCCATTTTTTATGCAATACAACAGTACTTTTGAACCTAATATTAGATTGTAAATTCATCTGTTAGCACTTATAATTTTAATATTATGGTGAATCTCTTACCCATTGCCAGCGGTAAAGGTGGTGTAGGAAAAAGTTCCTATGCTGTTAACCTTGCAGTCATTCTGGCACAAAAAGGAAATAATGTAATCCTCATCGACCTGGACCTTGGTGGTGCCAATCTCCATACGCTTCTCGGCTTAAAAAATAATCACACAGGACTTGGAAACTTTATTTACAGACAGACTGACGATTTCAATTCCCTTATTCAGGAAACAGGAATTCCAAATTTACGTTTTGTGGCCGGTGACTGTCTTTATCCTGGAACCGCCAACATGGACGCCAGTGCAAAAAGAAAAATTACTAAGGCCTTGAACAATCTTGATGCAGATTATGTAATTCTTGACCTGGGTGCAGGAACAACTTATAACACACTTGATTTTTATCTTCTGACATACAATTCTATAATCGTTACTACCCCGGAATTAACTTCCATTCTTAATGCATACTCCTTTTTAAAAGCAGCCGCATTCCGGTTCTTTATGAGGCAGTTCAAGGCAAAAAGTGAAGAACGTACATTCATTAACGACTATTTAAAAAATGCTCCCTCAGGAACAGAAGCCGGCTTTACTGATCTGGTAAACCTTGTTTCAGAAAAATTTCCGGAAACAGGGATTGCTGCAAAAGAACAGCTTATGCTTTATCGTCCGCAGGTAGTATTAAATCAGGGACAGTCAGTACAAGATCTGGAAATGGCCCGCCGTCTGCGTACACTTGTACAGAACAAGCTGGGCATTACAATGGACTTCGTAGGATTCCTCCAGAAAGATGAGCAGGTAAGCTATTCCATAGCCCTCCGTTCTCCCCTGGCAGTAGCAAATCCTGGCTGTAAATTTGTTTCCAATATAAATACTTCTTCAGAACGCATTCTGGCTCACACCTATACTTACAACGAATTGAATGGATTTGAAACAGACGATATAACAAATGATGATGATCTTGTATCTTTAACAAGAGAATTTGAATCTGATGAATAAAAGAGGTCAAAAATTATGAACAACGATGAAATTTTATATCAGCTTAACCACGTAAGTGATTTATCAGAAAAATACTTCCTGGATTTAGGTAATTTATTTACTTCCCTGCTTAACAGAGAAACAGGCTCCAGCCTCCAGAATCTTCAGGGGCTTCTCGAAGCATTAAAATCAGGAAACCTTAAAGCATCAGAATCTGAACTGGCTCTTTTTAACGGATACGACGATAAATACACTCCGCTTTTTGAAGAACTGAACAACAAGATTGCCACACTTTCTGAACTGGACAAGCTTATTGCAGGCATCAAGGAAGATTCAGAACAGATGGAACTTATTGCCCTCAATGCCATGGTCATTTCAATCAAGTCCGGAGAAAAAGGACAGGCCTTCAGCCGCATCACAGAAAACCTGCAGAGACTTTCAAAGGACATGTTCCTTTTCTCTGACAAACTTCTTGATGAAGAAACTCAGCTGATTAAGCATATCAACAATCTTAAAGAAATCTTTACAAACATCCTGAATTCTCAGAAAGACCTTGCTTCAAAGGCACAGATGGGAACAAACAGCATCAACGAACTGATCTCTACTGTTGCTTCTCCATTAAAAAGCATGGAAGCAGAAATCGATACAATTTACCCTCCTATCCAGAAGTCCATGGAAAATCTTCAGCTTCAGGACATTATCCGACAGGCACTTAATCACGTTAAGAGCTGTCTGGAAGAAGTTTCCGACTTAAATTCTATTCCATCTGGCAGTGACCAGGAACTTGATGCAGTGTGCTTCAATATCGCCCTTTATAATCTCTGCGAAAAGGTTCTGGAAGATATTACTAATCACGCAACAAAAAGCTTCCTAGATTTTGATCAGAACTGGAGCGACCTTACAACAATCCTTATGTCCATTGATTCTAAAAAATCAAGCTTCACTTCTAAATTCATTGATCCAGCAGGTATAAGCCCTGACAACCTTAATGACAGACTGGCAGGAATCATCAATCACTACAGCAAAATCATGAACGAATTCAGCCAGTATCACCTGGTTCAGAAAGATCTCCTTCATACAACACAGAGCATCACAGAAAAAGCCCGTACAATGTACACTGTATTCGGTAACCTGCGCCCTGTTATGAGCCGTCTCCATCACGTCCGCATCCTTCAGCAGATTGAAGTTTCAAAAAATGAAGCCATCAAATCCGTAAGAGATTCTGTAACTGATATGGATAACCTGATTAAATCTTCTAACGATGCCCTGGATGTTATGGAGGATCTTCTTTCAAAATTCATTAAGAATACAACAAGTCTGCTTACAAGTTTCAACTCAAACCTTACAGTGGACAACCAGAAAATGATAGCCCTCCGCAAAGAAAAAGCAACCTTCTTCGAAGCATTAAAGGGCACACAGGGTGATATTTCCTCTGTAATCTCGCACTTTGAAGTTTTCCCTGAAGGATTCTCAAAGAAGTGCGAAAAAGTAGCTACTGACCTTTCTGGAATTCAGGAACTGAACCTTTCACTCAAGTCATTCAAGCAGGATCTGTCACAGAAAACTGAAGAACTGAACATTCGCAAGGCTCAGCTACTCTCAGAAAAAAATCTCCATGACTGGAATATTCAAAACACAAAATTCAGTGAAATCATCAACAAGTTTACAATCACAGCTCATAAGGAAGCTGCCGGTCAGATTGGTGGTTTTTCAATTGAACATGGAGCAGAATCAGGAGAAATTACATTCTTCTAAATGAACCGTTACTTCGATCTTCACTTCAATAAAAACATCGTAACAATCTATCCGGGAGAATTCTGGTCTTCCACCGGTCCCGAAATGATTTCTACTGTTCTCGGCTCTTGTGTAAGTATTGCCCTCTTCGATCCTATTGCCGGAGTTGGGGGCATGAATCATTTTATGCTTGCACGGGATACAAATATGGAAATTGATGGTGACAACAGACTTTTGGGCCGGTTTGGTGAATACGCTATAGAAATGCTCATTTCCGACATGGAAAAAAAAGGTGCCGTCTTAAACCGCTGCTCTGCAAAGGTATTTGGCGGAGGAAACATTTTTAATTCCGCAGCCCAGGCAGGTAAAGATCTCGTAGGTGAAGCAAATATTAAATTTGCCTTTGATTATCTTAATGCCCACAACATCGAAATTAAAAGCTCAGATACAGGTGGTAATCTGCCACGTAAAATCTTCTTCGATCCTGTTACATCAAAAGTCTTTTTAAAACACATCGATAACAGAAATGATGATGATAACAACAGCTTCATCAAATCAAAAGAACAACAGTATCTGGAATATCTGGCAGAACTAAACAGAGCGTCCAAAAGAAAGTGAGTTTACAGCTCTGTCCACATCGCTTTCAATAAATTTCAGGATTTTTTCCGGGTCCAGAATTAAGATGAATTCCTCACCACGTCGGGCAACATTACCTACAAAGTGGCTCATTCCTTCATGAAGACCATAATCCTTTGATTCAGCATGAATGATTGTCAGACGGCTTACTACATCAACTTTATCAGCAATAATACCCAGCAAAACAGGCTTTTCATTTATCTGTGGAATTTCAAGAATAATAATCTGTGTTCCAGTCAGGTCATCAGAAACTTCAAATCCAAACAACTTTCGGAAATCTGCAATAGATACTACACCGCCACGCACATTCATGACACCTTTTAAATAAGACAGTGAATTTGGAATTGGCGTAATAGTTTCGAAATCAAAAACCTCTTTTACATACTTAACCGGAAGAGAAAAAAGACCTTTGCCAAAGTTAAAAGTAAAGTAAGATTCATCTGATTTTTGATTCTCATTCATTTGACGGCACTCCTTACACGATGTAAAATTATAGAACAAAATAAATTATATAATAGGTCTGCAAAAAAATAAAAGGAGAACTGCACTTTGGCTGGGAAAAAATCCGAAGAAACAACCACAATAACATGGACTGGCACAGCAGGTATTGAAACAGCTAAGTCTTTGCAGAAAGAACTTCAAAAGGCAATAAACAATAATAGTACAGTCTATCTTAATATTTCAGAAATTGATGATATTGATTTAACTGGAATTCAGCTTATCCTGGCTGCAAAAATCGAAGCAGACAATCAGAACAAAACTTTCGCAATTACCGGAAAAATTCCACAGGCAATTTCAGAATTCGTTTCGAGCTGTAGCGTTTCCTTTGAACCTCTCCTGAAAAAACAGGAGGAAGAAAATGCTTGATCAGATAAGTTCAGTTTTTCTTGAAGAAGCAAATGAACTTCTGGATAACCTGGAAGAACAGCTTCTGATACTCGAAGATAATCCTACAGATCTTGAAACAATCGGTTCTGTTTTCCGGGCCATGCACACAATCAAAGGCTCTTCTGCCATGTTCGGCTTTACGGCAATTTCGGAATTCACTCACGAAGTTGAATCTGCCATGGACCAGGTTCGCAACGGTATTGTTCCTGTAACTCACGAACTTGTCGGTTTGCTGCTTAAGGCCCGGGACCATATCCGCGACATGCTCGATGCAGGTCAGGATATTACTCCTGTCCTTACTGCAAATTCCCAGAGCCTCATAATTGCATTCAAATCCTTTGTTTCAGAAAACGGCGGCTCACAGCCAAATGAAATCATCCAGGAAGCGGCCAGTGCACCTCCTCCTGAGGAAATCAATACTCCAAAAACCAGTATTCCCACAAATACATTCCGCATCAAATTCCGTCCTAGTGCAAAAGTCCTCCAGAACGGAACACGTCCGGAACTGCTGGTAAAAGAACTGACAGAACTGGGAACAGCTACAGTAGTTGCCTTCTACGACTCAATGCCTGCTCTTTCAAAACTCAACTGTGAGCTCTGTTATTTTTCGTGGGATGTTATCCTTACTACAACTAAAACAGAAAATGATGTTCAGGATGTTTTCATCTTCCTGGACGGAGATTCAAAATACACAATCGAAAAGGTTGAACTTGATCCTATAGGAAACCACCGCATCGGTGAAATCCTGGTGGACCGCAATGAAGTATCAAAAAATGAACTTGATACCATCATGCAGGAACACAAACAGTTAGGTCAGATCCTGGTAGAAAAACAGATTATTTCTCCACAGCAGGTAAAATCTGCCCTGGCCGAACAGCAGCACTTCAAGTCCCTGAGTAATGAAAGTCAGTCTTCTCAGCAGAGCAGTTCTGCAGCCCAACAGTCTATCCGCGTAAGTTCAGAAAAACTTGACCAGCTTGTAGACCTTATTGGAGAACTTGTTACTTTCAATGCCCGCCTTGAACAGACAGCCATCGAAAAAAACATTCCGATCCTTAAAAATTTGAGCGAACAGTGCGGCCGTCTGGCAGTTTCTCTCCGTGATACTTCCATGGAAATCCGTATGCTTCCGATCGGAACTCTCTTTACAAGATTCAAGAGAACTGTTCGAGACCTTTCAGATCAGCTTGGAAAGAAAATTGACCTTGTTATCGAAGGTGCAGAAACTGAACTTGATAAAACTGTCATCGAAAAACTCAATGACCCTCTCCTTCACCTTATCCGCAACTCCGTAGACCACGGCATTGAAATGCCTGTAGAACGTGCTTCAAAAGGCAAGTCCGGTGTTGGTACTGTAACACTTTCTGCCAGACATCAGGGCGGTGTCGTTATCATTACCATTTCTGATGATGGTAAGGGGCTTGATAAAGATGCAATCCGAAACAAGGGAATTGAAAAAGGCCTTATCTCTACAGAAGATGAGCTTTCTGAATCAGAAATTTTCCATTTGATTTTTCAGCCTGGATTCTCTACAGCAAAACAGGTTTCAAATATTTCCGGCCGAGGTGTTGGACTTGATGTTGTAAAAAAAGACATTATGTCTCTTGGTGGTTCAGTTTCCATCGAATCAGAACCAGGAAAAGGCACAAGCTTTATTCTTAAAATTCCTCTTACTCTGGCCATTATTGACGGCATGCTTACCCAAATCGGTAATACAAAATACATCATTCCAGTCAATGCAATTTCTGAATGTCTTTTCTACAGTCAGTTTGGAACACGAAAATCTTCAAATCCAATGTTCCCTCACACAGAAGTTCACGGCAAAGATGTACCATGCATAGATCTGCGTACTTATTTCAAGATTCCTGATCCTCGGCCTGTTAAACCTGAAGCAGTTACTATCAATACTCAGGACGGCGTAATCGGAATCATTGTAGACAAAATTCTTGGTAACCACCAGACTGTTATTAAACCACTTGGCAAGTTGTATCAGAATTGTATCGGTATCAGTAACTCTACAATCCTTGGAGACGGTTCCGTTGCCCTTATCCTTGATGTATTTAAACTCACTGACATGGTTATTGAAAGAGAGAAAAAATAGTGAGCATAGTTATTTCAAAAGTTCCGGAATTAACAGATTCTCAATTTAAGCAGCTGGCTGACTTTATTCAGAAAAACGTTGGAATAAAAATGCCAGATGAAAAGAAAATTATGGTGCAAAGCCGTCTCATCAGTCGTCTTAAGAGCCTTAATATTTCTGACTTTGATGAATACCTTAAGCTTACTTTTTCAGATACACCACAAGGCAATGAAGAAATTGCCCTTATGATTAACCAGATTACAACGAATCTGACAAATTTCTTCCGTGAAAACCAGCATTTTGAATATATGTCACAAACAATACTTCCAGAATTTGCAGCGGCGGGAATCAAAGATATTGAACTCTGGTCAGCAGGATGTTCCAGCGGTCAGGAACCATATACTCTTTCAATCGTCATGCAGGAATTTATGAGATTAAATCCTGGCCAGATTAATAATTTTGCCATTCAAGCCACTGACATTTCCTCAAAAGTTTTAAATAAAGCAATTGATGCAGTATATCCAATGTCGGAAGTAGATCAGTTAACTTACGATATTAAAAAAAGATATTTCTTAAAAAGCAAAGATACAGTTAATCCATTAGTAAGAGTAAATAAAGAAACTCGGGAAAAAGTTTCTTTCAACCGCCTGAACTTTATGGATGAATCTTATCCTGTTACAAAAAAGAAACACATTATCTTCTGCCGCAACGTTCTTATCTATTTTGATAAAGAAACTCAGGAGAAAGTTGTCAGAAGACTTCTTGACCATCTTGTTCCCGGAGGTTATCTCTTCCTGGGACATTCAGAAACTATTTTCGGCATGGATTTACCGCTGAAAACTGTCGCCCCTACAACATTTAAAAAGATTTAGAAAAGCCTGGTTATAAGATATGGAAATTAAAGTTCTGATTATTGATGACTCTTCTCTTGTCAGACAGACATTAGCTACAGTTCTCGAAAGCGACCCGCAAATTCGTGTTACAGGATCTGCCCCTGATCCAATTGTTGGTGTCCGAATGATTCAGGATATACGTCCTGATGTTATTATCTCCGACATTGAAATGGCCCGTATGGACGGACTTACATTTCTTCGAAAATTAAACGAAACTATCGATCCTATTCCTTGTGTCATCTGCTCCTCTCTCGTAGGAGACAATTCTCCGGAGGCTTTAAAAGCTTATGAACTTGGTGCCTGCGAAGTAATTCTCAAACCTAGCTTTGGTACAAAAAAGTTCTTTGAAGAATCAACCATCAAGCTTTGCGATGCCGTTAAATCAGCCTACAGCTGCACTGGAAAAATCAAACAGCTTATTCCATCACCTGTAGAAACTCACTCTTCAGGAAAGGCTACACTTCAGCCACTGCGAAAACCTGTTCCGGCCTCTCCATTGGACAACCTCCCGGATAATGATATTAGAGTCAGGGCAATTCAACCTAAACTTTCGGCAGATGTAATCCTGGACAAACCAAATCCAAGCTTTGCTCCTTCCAGCTTTACAGAGCCTGTTGTCGTAATAGGTGCAAGTACAGGTGGAACAGAAGCCCTTAAAGATTTTCTTGTCAGTCTGCCAGAAGATTCTCCGGGAATGGTTATTGTTCAGCATATGCCAGAACACTTTACAGAAGCCTTTGCAAACCGTCTTAACGGACTTTGTCGTGTAAACGTAAAGGAAGCCAAAAATGGTGACAAGGTTTCTCAAGGTGTTGTACTTATTGCACCTGGAAATTTTCACATGCTTTTAAAGCGCTCGGCTTCATCATATTTTGTAGAAATCAAAGACGGCCCTCTTGTTTCAAGACACCGCCCTTCTGTTGATGTTCTCTTCAGGTCAGCTGCAAGATATGCAGGCAAAAATGCTATAGGTGTAATCATGACTGGCATGGGAGATGATGGCTCACATGGAATGAAAGAAATGCACGATGCAGGAGCTTATAATATTGCCCAGGATGAAAAAACAAGTATTGTCTGGGGAATGCCTGGAGAAGCTGTTAAGGCCGGAGCTATTGATAAAATACTTCCTTTGCCTGATATTGCTGCTGCAGTTGTTAATAAAGCACGAATAATGCAGATGAGTTTTAATCATTCTACCGGTAAATAACTCTTTGTATTATAGAAAATTAATGATAAAATTATATTAAAAGACGGAGGAAAATATATGTCAAAAAAAATTCTTGCTGTAGACGATTCAGTTTCAATCAGAAAGAGTATTTCATTCATTCTTGGACAGGAAGGTTATGAAATTGTGGAAGCCGAAGACGGAGTTGATGCTCTGGCAAAGGCTAAGGCAGATAAATTTAATCTGGTAATAACAGATATCAATATGCCAAATATGGATGGTATTGAACTTACTAAGCAGCTGAGAGCTACAGAAGGATATAAATTTACACCAATCGTTGCACTTACAACAGAAAATCAGGCTTCAAAAATGGATGAAGGAAAAGCTGCAGGTGCTACAGGATGGATTGTAAAACCTTTTACTTCTGAAAAACTTATTGCTGTAGTTAAAAAAATCATTGGCTAATATTTAAAAATATCCTGGAGGATTCATCTATGAAAAAAGGCATTAAACTGATGCTTACTGCATTTATTACAACTGGCTCACTTTGTCTTGGTGCATCACTTACCGCAATCTCATTATATTTTGCATCTGATGCAGTAAACAAGACAGCTTATCAAGGAATGACCCCTCTTCTTGATAATGTTACCCAGTTTGCAACATCACAGATTGATTCCAACTTCAATATTCTTGATTCCCTTGCTGATCGTGATGACATGAAAAGCACAAAACTTTCCATCCGCGAAAAGGCCAGGATCATTGGAGAACACACAGAACACTTTAATGGTGCAAATTACTTTGTACTTGCTGATAAAAACGGAAACGGCTGGACATCTCAGGGAAAACGATGTGAAATTTCAGAAAGAAAATATTTTCAGGATTCCATCGAAGGCAATCCTTCAGTTTTTGGGCCTGTAGTAGCTAAGACAACTGGTCAGATTTCAATTTATTATTCTGTTCCACTTAAAGACGAAAATGATGAAATCATCGGTGTTCTTGCCATCAGCACAGATACATCCCTCCTTAGTGATTTTGTCAACAAACTGAATATTGTCTCTGGAGGATCTTCGTTTATCATCAATAAAACTGATGGTCTTATTCTTTCCCACTCAATTTTCGATCTCCCTGAAAACACAAAATCTTTTGCAGATCTCGCACTTGAAGATGACTCTTACTCAGAAATTACAAAAATCTGCAACAGAATGGCTACAGATGAATCTGGCATCGATCAGATTAATTTCATGGGTAATAAATATTACACTGCCTACAATCCAATTCAGGACACAGAAATTTATACTGAATGGTCAATTGCAATTCTCATCCCGGTAAATGCATTTATGAGCAGTGTTCACACAATGAGATCAACAATTCTTCTTGTTCTTTGTGGATTTCTTTTATTAGCAGTTGTTGCTGCCTACATCTATGCAAAAAATCTTTCAAAACCAATTGTTCATATTCAGAAGCTTCTTGATAAACTTTCCGCAGGCGATCTTGTTATGACCGAGGCCGAAATTGCCTATACTGGAAAAATTCAAAAACGTACTGATGAATTAGGTGATATGGCAAAAGCCCTTCAGGATATGGTCGGGTCGCTTATCAATACGATTCAGATCGTACGCGAATCTGCAATGAATGTTAAATCTGGCGGTGAACAGCTTTCATCTTCAAGCCAGGCTGTTTCATCAGGTGCCAGCGAACAGGCTGCCTCAACTGAAGAAATGAGTGCAACAATGGAACAGATGACAAGCAACATCCGGGCAACAGCAGACAATGCAGCCCGTACAAGCGAAATCGCAGCCCAGGCAACTGCAGACAGCGAAGCAGGAGGTCTGGCCGTTACCGAAGCAGTTACAGCCGTAAAAACTATTGCAGAAAAGATTAGCGTTATTGAAGATATTGCAGGCCAGACAAACATGCTTGCCCTTAATGCAGCCATCGAAGCTGCCCGTGCCGGTGATGCCGGTAAAGGCTTTGCAGTTGTTGCCAGTGAAGTCAGAAAGCTGGCAGAACGCACTCAGGCCGCAGCTGCAGAAATCAGTGAAATCTCAGTTAAAACAATGTCCACTGCAGAAAACGCAGGAAATATGATTAACAGCGTTGTTCCTTCGATCGAAGAAACATCTTCTCTCATTCAGGAAATTGCTACAGCAAGTCGCGAACAGGACAATGGAGCTCAACAGGTTTCTACAGCAATTATCCAGATGGACAGCGTAGTTCAGCAGAATGCTTCAGCAGCAGAAGAAATGGCTGCCATGGCTGAAGAACTCAGTGCAGAAGCACAGAAGCTTGTTCAGACTATTTCATTCTTCAAAACTCCTGAAGAATTTAACCAGAATAAGGCAGAAACCGAGGCTATGATTAATGAACCTCCAGCCATCTCTGAACCTGTCAAACCTGTTTTGACAAATACACAACCTGTTGAAGTTTCAGAACCTGTAAAACCTGAAGTAAAAGAACCTGTTAAGGCTCCAAAACCAGCAAATAATCCAATTAGCGGAACTGTTGTTACAAAAACTACAGCTGACCTGATTAGTGATTCAGATTTTGAATTATTCTAAATTGACATATATCTGACTTGGTATAAAAAGTCAGGTTTTGTTGTTCCCGGGCGCCAGAAATGGCGCTTATTTTTGATAAGGATTTTTTATGAATAAAAGTTATCTCACTTTTGCATTAGATTCTAATATTTGTGCAGTAGAAATAACCAGCGTACTTGAAGTTCTAAATTACGGAAACTTTACTGCAATTCCATGCGCACAGCCTTACATTGAAGGTTTAATCTATTCCCGTGAACAGGGGATAAATGTCATCAATCTCCGTAAAAA
>JAZQNJ010000105.1:0-27355 GCA_045627285.1 Treponema sp.
GGTGAAAACTGGTTTGAAATTTATCCAGAAAAAGATGGTAAACCATATGAAGTTCCATTTGTTGGTACAGTAACTCAGATTGACTTCTGGGTATGGGGTGCAAATTACCTTTACTTTATTGATCTTCTTGTTCGTGATGCAGACGGTCGTGTACATACACTTCCTGCAGGAAATCTTGCATTTAACGGCTGGAAGAACGTTGTAGTAACAGTTCCTGGTTCTATCCGCCAGCACTCAAGACTTCGCAGTGGTCCAACAGATATGACATTCGTAGGATTCAGAGTTCGCACAGATCCTGATGAATATGTTGATGACTTCAATATCTTCTTCGATCAGTTGAAGTACACAACAAATACATTGAGCAACATTTTCGATGGTTACGAACTTAAAGACATCGATTTTGGTGACAGCTCAAAATCTGGCAGCTCTAATGGTGCTGCAAGTGAGGCAAAATAATGAAAAAGTTACTTACAGCTGTACTTACTTTAGTTGCAAGTGGTCTTGTATTTGCACAGACTTCAAGCCTTTCAGAACCTGATCCAACAGTAATTGGTGCAGATTCTGCAAAACAGGCTCTCCGTGAAATCTCAATCGATAAATTCGAAGTAGAAGGTTCATGGAATGCACATATGTCACCAGACTTTGGTGTTATTTCTTCACGTCTTTTTGACGGAAGTCCAATGATGAAAGAACCTCTTAAGGGTGAAGAAGATGCAGTAGATTCAAAAGTTCTTGGTGTAAAAGTTGAATTCTTCCGCCGTGGAGTTAATTCATTCTACATCAAATCTGCTCGTCCTATTCCGATTGAAGGTGTTACAAAGACTGTGTCTGTTTGGGTAGCAGGTCGTAACATGGATCATGAAATCTACCTTCTTGTTCAGGATTACTTCGGAAATAACTTTGAACTTTATCTCGGCAGTCTTGGATTCAGTGGCTGGAAAAAGCTTACAGTTGCTGTTCCACCAACTCCGGATGGAGAACATGGTATCATTCAGCAGAGTGCATACAATGGTGTAAAACCAGGACTTCGTATTCTTGGTTTCCGTATCGATTGTAATCCAATGCTGGCTCGTGGACAGTATTATGTTTACTACGATGATCTTGGTGCTGTTACAGATCTTTATGATCTTGAAAACCGCGACGAAGATGATATTAATGACGACTGGTAGTCTTAAATTTCTTATATAACAAAGAAGCCGTTCTGAATATTCAGGACGGCTTTTTTTATAGCTATGTTTGTAGAAGATGATGTTTCAATATTGAGTCTGTTAACCTAAAAAATCAAGTTGTAGCTATCTTGTATAAAAAAAAGTTATTGTATTGATTTCGACAATCCCAATCGGTGCTGTAACGTAATTTACGGACATTATTTTATTTTGTAAATCCAGCTTTTTCCATTCTTGTCGGTTTTTTCTATAATCCCCATTTTTTCCAGGTTCCATATCAGAAGAGGGTAGTAGGAACTCTCTTTTTTTATATTTCCATTTGTAAAATGTTCAGGCCATCTCATTTCTAATAATGCTTTGTGTAATTGAGGTGGTGTAAAACAGTCTGATAATTTTTCAGGGATAAGTTTCAGGTAATCCTCTTTGGTGCGGAATATCTGTTTTGAATTGATTGATACAAGTTTTTTCTCCGTTACAAGATAATCTTTTAAATGCCGGCGGCTTTTATTATGAGTTTGAACCGGTTTTTCTGTTTTTTGTCTTGTTTCAATAATTTCAACACTTATGATTTCTAAGCTTACCAGCGGATCTAAAAGAAGGTGTGCTATCCCTGTTAATCCCCTTGTTACTGAATATACATATTGAGATTTTGGGCTTTTTTTGACGGAAAGTGATTCTCTTGATGGGGATATTGTTTCGATTAATTTTTTTTCGATTATTGGATGAATAATTCGGATTTTTTTATTTTGTTGTATCGCAAAAAGGATTTTTTCTTTTAGTGACGAAAGGTTTGATGTCTGAATTTCGATGATTTCGTCTTCAGTTATTATATCGCAGGTAAAACGACCGAATTTCTGTTCTGTTTTTCCGTTAAATTCTTCGGCATAAATTTTTTTTAATGTGTTGTGAAGGTTTGTTTCGTTGTAAGTATTAATTACCTGCATAATTTTTTTAATTTTATCCCTTATTTATGTTTTGTGTAAGTTCCTTAAATAAAGTGAATTATCGGTGTAAAAAGTGGTTGACTTTATGAATTTATTGATTAAAATGGTAAATAAGTGGGAAAAAGTGGAGAATTAGGGTAAAAAAGTGGAACTTTTAACCGGTGAATACCGCAATACGCTGGATGAAAAAGGAAGAATCCTTTTTCCGACAAAGCTTAGAAATGAGCTTTTTGGCGAAACAGAAAAAAATGTCCTCGTTGTTACCCAGTCTTTCGATCATTGTTTATGGTTGTATACTCCAGAAGAGTGGAAAACTCTTTCTTCCAAAATCATGGAAACAGCTTCTCCGTTTAACAAGCAGAATCGTCTGGTACTGCGCAGCCTTATTGCTCCTGCACAGGAAGTTGAACTTGATAAAGCTGGTCGACTTTCTATCCCACAAAGTTTGCGTGAATATGCAAACTTATCCAAAGATTGCGTTGTGCTTGGTATTAACAAGTACATGGAACTTTGGGATGCAGAAACTTACAGTCAGTATCTTCAGGAAAATGAAGAAAATCTTAAGGATGCTGCTGAAGCTTTAAGTGAAATCAGTTTTTAACGGTTAGTAATCGTTAGGGGAATAAAGTTGGAAATTGTTCATACTCCGGTGCTTCTTCAGGAATGTTTATCTTATTTAAGTCCTGAAGGGGAGCCATTTGAGAAGAACGCATTGATGATTGACTCAACGCTGGGAGAAGGGGGCCATTCAAACGCCTTTCTTTCTAAATTTCCAGGATTACATATTATTGGACTAGATGCTGACAAAACTATTCAGGCCCGGGCAAGGGAAAGACTTGCACCATTTGGCGAAAGAATGAATTTTTACAATGGATGGTTCAATGATTTTTATAAGAATTATGACATGACGCAGGAACGTCCCAGTCTGATTCTTTTTGATTTGGGTATTAGTGTTTATCACTACGAAAAAAGTGGGAGGGGTTTTTCTTTCCGTTATGATGAACCACTTGATATGAGGCTAAATGCTTCTGAGGGGGAAAGTGCGGCAGACATCGTAAACGAATGGAAAGAAGAACAGCTGGCAAATATGATTTATTTGTACAGCGATGAAAAAATGAGCCGTCGGATTGCAAGAGCTATTGTTGAGGCTAGAACGGGTGGAAAAATTGCTTCTTCAAAAGCTTTGGCCGACATTATCTGGAATGCGGTTCCTGCAAACTACAGATATGGTCAGATTCATCCGGCAACAAGGACTTTTCAGGCTCTGCGTATTGCAGTGAACAGCGAACTGCGCAGGCTTCCAGAAGCACTGCATAATGCTTTTAATGTCTTGAATGATGGCGGAAAGATGGGGGTTATCACATTTCACAGCCTTGAAGACAGAATTGTTAAGAATTACTTCAGAAACCTTGGAAAGCAGTGTGTATGTCCGCCCGAACAGGCTCAATGTAATTGCGGTGGAAAAGCATGTGCCGAGATATTAACCAGAAAGCCGGTAGATCCTACTGCCGAAGAAATTAAGGTTAATTCTCCGAGCCGCAGTGCAAAGCTTCGTGTTGTAAGAAAAATCAGAGATGCCGGTGAACGACATCTTTTGATGATTGAAGAAGAGGCTATGTAATGAGCAGTAAAGGTGACAGAAAAAGAACTATAGCTGCCTACATTATTGCCGTTCTTATACCTGTTTTGTTTCTTGTGCAGGCTGTTCAAGCTCACAGATACAAGAAGCTTCAGCAGGAAATAAAGAAACTAGAAAATAAGCAGGTTGAGCTTGTAGATCAGAACAGAAAACTGATTTCAGAAATAAGTGTACTTTCCAGTTCGGATAGAATTGAAAAAATATCCGAAGAGGAGCTGGGAATGCATAAAGCCAGGACAGAAGATATTGTCCGGGTTGATATGACGGGAGAAAAAAAGAAAAACTAAAATGGAAAATCTTGCTGCTGCTAATTCAAATTCACTTCTTTCTCTGGCAGATTTGCTTGATGCTGTTAATGGTTCTATCATTGGAGAATCTTTTAAGGCATCATCGTTTTGTTTTACATCTGTTGTTACAGACAGCCGGACAGTTGTTTCCAAATCTCTTTTTGTTCCCCTCATTGGAGAATTTCAGGATGGTCATAAATATATTCCTCAATCTATCGAAAAAGGTGCTTCCGTAATTTTTGTAGCACAATGTTCGTTTGAAGAAAAAGCTGACGAGTATCAGGAGCTGTGTAATCAACATCCAGACACAGCTCTTATTCTCGTTTCAGATACTCTGCACGCATTACAGAAAGCTGCAGGCCGCTATGTTGAACAGTTTCCGGAACTTATCCGTGTATCAGTTACAGGTTCAAGTGGAAAAACTACAACAAAAGAGATTGCGGCTTCTGTTTTGAGTCAGAAATATAAAGTTGTATGTAATAAAGGAAATCTTAACAGTGAAACAGGTCTTCCTCTTTCCTGCTTTGAAATCCGCCCTCATCATCAGCTGGCACTGCTTGAAATGGGTATGAACCGTGTTAACGAAATCGGTGAAATTGCAGAAACATTTAAACCAAATTATGGAGCTATAACAAATATTGGAACTGCTCATATTGGAATGCTTGGAAGCCGTCAGAATATTGCAAACGAAAAGAAAAAAATTTTCAATTTTGTAAATGAAAACGGTGTGGCTGTTATTCCTGCTGCAGATGATTTTGCAGATTTTCTGGCTGGTGGAGTTAAGGGAAAAGTTGTTCTATACGGAAATGATATAAAGAACAATGGAATAGAATTTGTAAGTGATGATGGAATTGATGGTACAACTTTTAAAATTGAAGGCGTGACTGTACATCTTTCAATTCCAGGAATTTATAATTATTTCGACTGCCTTGCGGCTGTTGAACTTGGTCGTGCATTAGGCCTGACTGCAGAGGAGATTAAAGCTGGTGTAGAAAGCGTTAAACCCCTCTCGGGCAGAAGCCATATATTAAAAGGCAAATATACCATTCTTGAAGATTGTTATAACGCTAATCCTGATTCAATGGAAAAATCAATCGAATTTGCTGGAAGCGTTAAATTTGATGGAAAAAAGATATTTGTACTTGGTGATATGCTGGAGCTTGGTGAAGAGTCAGTAAATGCTCACAAAAAGGCCGGTCTTGATGCTGTTAAAGGCGGAGCTGATCTGATTGTTTTTGTGGGTAAAGAGATGTCTGCCGGTTATGAAGAAGCAAAAAATGCATCTCAGTTTAATACAAAACTTCGACTTGAATATTTCGCAGAACATACTGATGAATCAATCGCAAAAGTTGCAGAAGATATAAAAGGCTTTGCAGCTGAAGGAGATCTTGTTCTTCTTAAGGCAAGTCATGGAATTGCACTGGACAGGCTTGTAAATCTTTTAAATGGAGCAGGGGAATAAACTTGAACAACTTTAATTTCCTTGCTGAAAAGCCGGGAACCGCTTACAGAAAAAGTGACACCTCAATTATTCTTATGACAATTCTGTTCTGGGGAATGGGAATCATAACATTGTATTTCTGTTCTTCTGGATATGGGCAGAGAGCATATAATAATTCTTTTCACTTTGTTCAGCGTCAGCTTTTGAGTTCAATTCTGGGATTTGGATGTCTTGTGTTTTTTGCCTGTATTGATCCAGAAAAGTTAAGAAAGCTTCTTCCTTACATAGTTCTGGGAGCTATTGTTCTGTGTGTCCTGACCTTCATTCCAGGAATAGGAATTGAACGGAAAGGAGCAAGGCGTTGGCTGAAGATTCCTTACTTTTCAACTTTTCAGCCTTCTGAAGCAATTAAATTTGCAATGGTTTTATATCTTGCAAATCTTTTTGATAAACAGGAAAAGCTTCCTGCAGAAGAGAGGTCATATCTGAATGCAATTGTTGGATTGATCTTTTTTACCTGTCTGATTTTTGCCCAGCAGGATTTTTCTACGGGACTGTTTATTTTTATTATAGGGCTGATGATGTTCTTTGCTGCAGGTGCAAAACTTTCATGGTTTATTCCTGTGGCGGGACTTGGGATTCCACTGGCGGCACTTATGATTCTTCTGAAACCATATCGTGTTAACCGTCTTATTGGTTTTCTTGCACAGGACAGTTATCAGCAGACTTATAATTACCAGATTAATAACGCCAAAAAGGCAATTGTTGATGGCGGATTTCTGGGGCAGGGAATTGGTTCTGGTTTGACAAAGCTTTCCAGTGTTCCTGAGGTTCAGTGTGACTATATTTTTGCAGGCTGGACTGAGGCTATGGGATTTGCTGGTGTAATCATTTACCTTTGTTTGCTGGCTTTTTTTACATACCGGGTTTTTAAAATCAGTATGTATTGTGGAAATAGATTTTCAGCAATAGCATCGTTTGGTTTTGGAGCTTCTATTGTGGCTCAATCACTGCTGAATATTGCTGTAGCCGGGGCAGTTCTTCCTTCAACAGGAATCCCCCTTCCTTTCTTTTCTTCAGGCGGAAGTTCAGAAATTTTTACACTTGCCATGTGTGGCTTTCTGATAAATGCGTCGAGAATAGAGCATAAAGATGAAATTGAATTATCAGCTGGAGAGATAAATACATTATGAGTGACTTTGCATTTTACGAATTTGAAGATTACGAACGAAAGTTTAAGGAAAAGAAAGACACAAAGTCAAAAATCCTTATCTGGCTTTTTGCAATCCTTTTTTCTCTTTTATTGATTGAAGTATTTGCTTATATTTTTATTATTCCATGTATGAATCCTGCAAAAGTAACAATTTCAGGACTTCAGAATTGTACAGAACAGGAAATTTATACGACTTGTGGGCAGGCGTTAAACGGAAATTGTCTTAAGCTTGATAAAAATGAAATTTGTTCAATAGTTTCAAGTATTCCAGGAGTTGAGGAAGTAAAAGTTGTAAAAAGACTTCCGGACAGAGTCTATATTAATGTAAAAGAAAGAACTCCCGTTGCAGTTACTTTTATGAACGAAGGTGATAAGACTGTCCCTATTCAAATTGATAAAAATGGAGTATTATTTCCTGTAAAATCTGCTTCTATTCCAACAGACGGTTCTATACCAATCATCTCAGGAATTCCAGTAGAAAATATTCCAGAAGGAATGAGAATCCCTTTAAAATATCACCTGCTTATCGATCAGATTTCTTCGATTCAGGCACTTAACAGCAAATATTTTGCAGCGGTTTCTGAAATTCAGGTTGTTCCAAGGGAATTTGGCAATTTTGAACTTGTACTTTTTCCTGTAAGCTCTCACTTACGGGTACTTGCCGACCGTGTTCTCAATGAGGAAACTCTGTCAAAAATGCTTGTAACACTTGATGTTGTAAAAGGTCTTGATTCTAATGTGGACGTAATTGATCTTCGTTATGGATCAGTTTCTTATCATTCCCGCGGTTTATCATCAGGAGTTATCTTTGAATAGGATTATTGTTGGTCTTGATATTGGTTCCAGTTTTGTTCGTGCCGTAATAGGTGAAGTTATTAATGATGGCGAAAATTCAAAAATCGAAATAATTGGATCTGCCCAGAGACCCTCTGCAGGTTTAAGAAACGGCGTAATTGTAAACAGAGATCTGGCAATGGAATGTATCCGACAGTGTATTGAAAATGCTGAGCAGAAAGCCGGTGAGGAAGTAACCGCATGTGTTACAGCAATCGGTGGAACTCATATTGAAAGTATGAATTCCACAGGACTTGTTGCTATTGCTTCTCATGGAAAAGGTCAGCGGGAAGTAATACGCAGTGATGTTGAAAGGGTTCTTGATGCAGCAAATGCAATAAACATTCCAATGGACAGAAAAATGCTCCATGTTATTCCACAGGTTTATATTATTGATGATGAAATGGAATGTAAAAATCCATTAGGAAATATAGCCTGCAGACTCAGTGCCAAGGTTCATATCATTACAGCTTCTAAAACTGGTGTTGCTAACATGACACAGTGTATCGAAAGAGCTGGTTATGGCATTAATAATGTTATGCTTAATACTCTGGCTGGAATGCACGCTGTTATGGGACAGGATGAAAGGGAACTTGGATCTGTTCTTATAGACCTTGGGGGCGGAACAACTGATGCTATTGTTATAAAAAAGGATGCTCCTGTTTGTACAGTTTCTATTCCTATTGGAGGAAATCTTGTAACAAACGATATTGCAACTGTAAAAGGAACTTCTCCTCAGGCAGCTGAAAAAATTAAAATAGAGCAGGGCTGCTGCTGGGGCGGTGTAATGGATGGTGACGGAGAAGTTATTATTCCAAGAGCCGGTGGCAGGTCTCCTGAAGTATGTTCACGGTCAGAGATTTGTCTTGGAATTATAGAACCTCGAATGCGGGAAATTCTGACAATGGTCCGTAATGAGGTTATCAATAAAGCTGACACAACACTTGCTGGAAATATTATTCTGACAGGTGGCGGTGCCATGATGCCTGGTATTGTTCAGTTAACTGAAGATGTTTTTGGAACTTCTGCAGTAAGACTTGGTACTCCAGGTGATTTAGGCGGACTTCAGGAAGAATACAGAAGACCTGATTACGCAACTTCAATCGGACTTGTCCTTGGATATATGGGAGAACAGGATTCTGGAAATAAAAAAGGAAACAGGGACAGTGAAGAATCTTCTGGAGAAGGAATCTTTGCAAAAGTAACAGGGTTTCTTAAAAACTGTTTTTAGTACTTAATGGAGTCTCTAAAAATTGCGATTTTTAGAGATGCTCTTAAATATAGAAACTGGCGAAAGGGGATATTCGCCAATGTTTGGGTGGGAGGATCACATGCTTGATATTTTAGATGTTTCTGAAAACGAAAATTCACTGGAAACTGCACAGGCTTCACAACTGGCAGGCCAGCTTGTAAGTCCAACAGTAATTAAAGTTATTGGTTGTGGTGGATGTGGTGGAAATGCAGTAAACACAATGGTGGCTTCTGGAATTCAGGGTGTTACTTTTATTGCCCTTAACACAGACCTTCAGCAGCTTACTGTATCAAAAGCAGACATCAAGCTTCAAATTGGTAAAAAAATTACAAATGGACTTGGTGCTGGGGCTCATCCTGAAGTTGGTGAAGCTGCAGCAAAAGAAGAAGAAGAGACTATCAAAAAACTGCTCGAAGGCACAAATATGATTTTTATAACTGCCGGAATGGGTGGTGGTACAGGAACTGGTTCTGCACCTGTTGTAGCCAGAATTGCCAGAAGTCTCGGAATCCTGACAGTAGCTGTTGTAACAACTCCTTTCAAATTTGAAGGTACAGTACATATGAACATTGCTCTGGAAGGAATAAAGAAGCTTCGTGATGAAGTTGACTCACTGATTGTAATTCCTAATGAAAAAGTCCTTGAAGAATCTGATAAAAAGCTTACTACAAAACAGGCCTTTGCAACTATTGACGATATCCTCCGTCAGGGCGTAAAAGGAATTTCAGAAATCATTACAAAAACAGGATTTATTAACCGCGACTTTGAAGATGTTCAGACAGTTATGAAGGGACAGGGTGATGCTATTCTTGGTATTGGTGTAGGTTCTGGTGAAAACAGAGCTGTTGATGCAGCTACAAATGCCATAAATAACAGACTTCTTGCAGATACACATATTGATGGTGCAAAAAATATTCTTGTAAAAATAAGTGCTAACGAAGATAACTGTCTTGCATCTGAACCTGATGAAATTATCAATCTTATTACAGCAAGTGCAGATAAAGATGCTCATATTCTCTGGGGACTTTATTATGAACCAGACATGGAAGACAAAATTGCAGTTACTGTGGTGGCTACTGGTTTTGATTCTCCAAATAAAAAGATTGAGATAGAACCTGATGCTGCTGTTCCTGTAGCTGCACAGACTTCTGCTCCTTCTGGAAATGTAATTTCGACAGGCGTTTTTGAAGATATACTTAATCCAACAAAAGTATTGAAAAGTCAGAATGTTGAAGAACCAGAGCTTACATCTCAGTCCGTAAATTATTTACAGACTGGTGTAAGTCAATCAGCCGCTAATGAACGAATCGAAGCTGGTTCACTTACAGAAGGAATGAAGAGCAGAGTTAATGTAGAAAGGACATCACAGCCTTACAATTTTGCTTATGCAGGAACTGTAAATCCTGAAGATCTTACACAGCCTACTTGCATAAGGAATCAGCTTATTAACTTAAAAAAATCGCAATAATTAAAAAAGTATGACAGTAGAGATGTTCCTTCAACAGTTCTATACAGATTTAAGGACTGTGGAGGCTCTTAGTGAGAATACCTGTAAAACATATTCTGAATGTATACAGTTGTTTTTTGGATGGCTTGAAGACCAGAAAATTAAGCTCAGTTCTGTAACCACTCAGAATCTTGTTTATTACCTTGTATGGAGAAAAGGCAATGGTTGTGATGAATTAACCATTGCCAAGGATATTTCTGCATTAAGGGCACTGGGATTTTATCTTATAAGAAAAAATATCTGGAAAGAAAATATTGCTCTTTTACTGGAGAGACCAAAAGCTTCCAGAGCATTGCCGGCTGTTCTTAGCATAGATCAAATTAATGCTTTTCTGGGGGTAATTGATACTTCAAAGCCCCTTGGAATCAGAGACAGGGCACTATTTGAGCTTATTTACAGCTGCGGGCTAAGAATAAGTGAAGCTGCGGGGTTAAAAATAGCAAACCTTCACATGAAGGAACGGATTCTTATTGTTCAGGGAAAGGGCAGTAAGGAAAGGATGATTCCCTTTGGGGAAGAAGCAAAAAGCAGGCTTGAAGTCTACCTTTCCCAGGTTCGGCCGAACTTGACAGGTGGAAAAGCTGTAGAAGAGGTGTTTGTTAACTATCAGGGCAAACCTTTGAGCCGTAAAGGAATCTGGAAGAATTTTCAGACTTACGAAGCATTAAGCGGTGTTAATGCAAAAGTACATACATTAAGACATTCTTTTGCAACACACCTTCTGGCAGGAGGAATGGATCTGCGTTCCGTGCAGGAACTGCTGGGTCATTCTGATCTTGCTACGACAACGATTTATACTCACGTAGAAAATAAACAGCTGCGTGAAGGACATAAAACATACTTTCCAGGTCATGGTACGGAGGTAAAAGATGATTAAAAGAAGAGCTTTTAGGGGTGAGTCAGTTTGCAAAAGTGTTTTCGCCGTTGTAGCTGTTTGTATGCTGTTGTGTGGTTGTTCTGGAAAATCCAGTAAAACAATAATCCGTATGCAGAAAATGGAGGAAGGAGTTCATAGTCCTACAACAGAAGCAGAATTAAAAGCCGCCATAAAAAAGTATCAGGACAGGGTTGCTGACATTCAGCTGGCAAATGCTCAAATTGGGATCTGGTATAAGATTCTTGCTACAAGATATCTTGATAATAAGATGTATGGTGAAGCTTTGAAAAATTATCAGATGGCAATTCAATATTATCCTGCAAATCAAAACCTGTTTTACTGGGTAGGTGTTTGTGCCGGTTATATGGCTCAGGCCAGCCTTGATTATAACGGAACTGGTTCTTCTACAGAAAAATATAATTATCTTAAGCTTGCAGAAAGTGCTTATTTAAGGGCTATTGAACTTGAGCCAGGATATGTACGGGCTCTCTATGGTCTTGGGGTTCTTTATACCTTTGAATTTGGTGAACATGAAAAAGCCATTCCTTACCTGGAAAAGGCCATTTCAATCGAAAAGAAAAATACAGACATTATGTTTGTTCTTGCCCGTGTATATTATGCAACTGGCAATACAGATGGTGCAGTAGAGCTTTACGACAGAATTATTGGTACAACTAAATCCGAGCAGAAAAAGAATGAAGCTATAGCAAACAAAAAGACTGTTCTGGATGCCTCTTATGGATATTGATAAAACTGAACTTTTAAAGCGTCTGATAATTGCAGACGCTTCTTTTTTAACTGCAAAGGAAAAAATTCTTCTATCAAAAAAACTTGACAGTCCTTATGACCTTGCGATAATGTCAAATATAGAACTTTCTTCTATTATACAACGAGATTTATCACGAAGTACATGGAATGAAAAACAGGTTCTGAAGAAAGCAGAAACTGCATTAGTTTTGATTAATAATTTTAATATTAATTATACTTTTGCAGGTGATTCTGACTTTCCTGTCATGCTTACAGAAATGAAGGATCCTCCTTACGTAATTTTTTACAGAGGAAATCTTCAGTGTCTTAAACAGACTTGTGTTTCTGTGGTTGGAACTCGTAGGGCTTCTCCCTCTGGAAGAAAAGCCGCCTTTGAGTTTTCAAGAGATGCTTCTGCCGCCGGAACAACTGTTGTCAGCGGACTGGCTTTTGGCATTGATGTTTACAGCCATAAAGGAGCTGTTGATGTTCCTGGTGGTAAAACCTGTGCTGTTTTACCCTCGGGCATAGATACTATTACTCCTTTAAGCCATACAAAGGTTGCAGCTAGTATTCTGGAAAATGATGGCGTGATTTTAAGTGAATATGTTCCTGGCACTCCTGCAGTAAATTTCAGGTTTGTGCAGCGAAACAGAATAATTGCAGCTCTTTCGCCGGCGACTGTTGTTATACAGGCTCCTGCAGGAAGTGGTGCAATGATTACAGCTTCCCTGGCCCTGGATTACAACAGATATCTGTTTTTTCATCAGGCCTGCTTCGACGACTCTGGAAGGGCACTGGCAAAAGCTGTGGAAATGGAACTTTCAAATGAGGCCTTAAAAGGTAAGGTTTCAGATAATAAGGTAAAAAGTAAGCTGTTGAATTCTCCAGCCAGGTATGTGGAAGATGGAGCTCCTGTAATTTCTGGCTGGAAGGATTATCTTGAACAGAGGACAGCTGATTTTGCCGGAATTAACATAATAAAAAATAACGGACAGATGGAATTGTTCGATTGATGCAATTGATTTGCTGAATTAAACATGAAAAAGGCATCCAGAATAAGAGGAGAATATGGCAACAAAGAAGACTACTAAAAAAGAAACAACCCTGGTTATTGTGGAATCTCCAAAGAAAGCGGAGTCTTTCGAAAAATACCTTGGGGCTGGTTATATCGTAAAGGCCAGTATGGGACATCTTATTGATCTTCCAAAAAGCCGCATGGCCATTCAAATTGAAAACAGATTTGAGCCTGAATACATTACTGTTCATGGTCGTGGAAAACAATTAAAAGAACTTCAGAAAATCGCTAAAAAAAGTGACCATATCCTTCTTGCATCCGACCCGGACCGTGAAGGGGAAGCTATTGCCTGGCATCTTAACAATGCCTTAAAAGATAAGACTGATGCCGACATTAAACGTGTTGTATTTAATGAAATGACACCAAATGCAATTCGTGAAGGTGTAAAGCATCCTAGAGAAATTTACGAAAGCCTTGTAAATGCACAGAAGGGGCGTCGTGTTCTGGACCGGCTTGTAGGTTATAATCTTAGTCCACTGCTTTGGAAAAAAGTAAAAAATGGACTTTCGGCAGGACGTGTACAGTCTGTAGTTCTTCGCCTTATTTGTGAGCGCGAGAAGGAAGTTGAGGATTTTATTCCAGAAGAATACTGGAGTCTTGAAGCTGACTTTGTAAAAGGAAAAACTCAGTTTACAGCACAACTTGTAAAGTATAAGGGTAATAAGCCGGAACTTAAAAACGAAGATGCCGTTAAAAAGATTATCGAAGAAATTCAGACATCTGAATGTAAGGTTTCTGATGTAAAAGAAACTTTTAAAACTGTTCGTCCAAAAGCGCCGTACATTACTTCGAACCTGCAGCAGGATGCAGCTAACCGTCTTGGTTTTTCATCACGAAAAACAATGCAGATTGCACAGCAGCTTTACGAAGGAATCCGAATTGGTTCAAGCCCTGTAGGTCTTATTACTTATATGCGTACGGACTCTGTTCGTATTGCTCAAAGTGCTATTGATGATGTTCGTGCATGGATTGGTAAAAATTATCCTGATGATCTTCCTCCGGAACCAATTACATACGCTGTAGGAAAAAATGCTCAGGATGCTCACGAATGTATACGTCCGACTTACATTGATTACACTCCTGACAGCATAAAAGAATACCTTACTCGTGACCAGCACCGTCTTTATTCAATCATCTGGGAACGATTTTTTTCAAGTCAGATGAATAATGCCAAGACAAAGACTACAAGTGTTGAAATTGTGGTGGGAGATGCCGTTTTCCGTGCCAGTGCTTCTAAACTTGTTGAAAAAGGTTTTTATCAGGTAATGAAGGTGTTGTCAGCAAAAGAAGAGGTTACTGGTAATCTTCCAAACCTTAAGGCTGATGAAATTCTTGAAAGTACACATAAATTCTATCCTGAACAGCATTTTACTCAGGGGCCTGCACGTTACACAGAAGCATCCATTGTAAAAATGATGGTAGAAAAAGAAATCGGCCGACCTTCAACATACGCACCAACAATCAGTACATTGCTGGACCGTTATTACGTTGTAAAAAATAACCGTCAGCTTATGCCTACAGTTCTGGGTAAGATGATTTCTAAAATTCTTGTTGAATCATTCCCTGAAGTTATTAACGAACAGTTTACTGCTGAAGTTGAAAATAAGCTGGATGAAGTTGAACGGGATAACATTGTCTGGAATGATATGATTGCAGACTTCTACGGTCCTTTTAAATCCCGTGTAGATGAAATTGAAGAAAAAACAGAAAGCGTAAAAGGATTTCTTGATGAAGAAACCGATCTTGTCTGTGAAGAATGTGGAAATAAAATGGTCAAGAAGCTGGGACGCTTTGGATTCTTTCTGGCATGTTCCGGATTTCCAAAATGTTATAATACAAAATCCATTCCACTGGCAAAGTGTCCTGTAGATGGTTGTGATGGAGATATTGTTGAACGCAAGTCTAAGGGAAGAGGTAAGTCTTTCTTTGGATGTACAAACTATCCGAAATGCAGCTTTATTTCTCACTTTAAGCCTATTGATGCAACATGTCCAAAGTGTGGATGGTTCATGGTAGAAAAGTTTGATAAAAAGAACGGAAACTACAAAAGCTGTATTAACCCGGCCTGTGATTACCTGCATTCTGCGGATGACGAAGAACAGGGAACTGCTGAAGTTTCTGAGTAAAAGTTATTCTTTAATGAAGAAGACTTGTCAGAGAAGGTTAGAGGAACTTTTTCTTGACAAGTCTTTTTTTTGATTTAAATTTAGATAGTTAATGTTTTTGGAGGAAATATGACATTAGACAGAGCAGAAATTAAAAAGAAAGCCTGGGACAATACATTGGGGTTATTCTGGCAGTTGGCGGGGACTATTTTATTGCATGTTGTAATTTTAGTTACTTTGAGTGGAATTCTTGGTATTGTTACTGCCGGGCTTGGTGATATGCTTACACCGTTTTTGTGGGGGCCGTTCTGTTTTAGTATATCGGTTGTATGTCTCCGTAAACTCAGAGAAGGAAAAGCAATTTATTCAGATGCCTTAATACCTTTTGACAAAAAATTTCTTGGAAAATCTCTGCTTCTTGGTGTGGTTTCTGGTATTGTAACTTCCCTTGATGCAGTAACTCTTGTTGGCAGCACTATTTTTGACTGCTTTTTTGGACAAATTTACTATATTCTCTATGATCAGCCTGAGGAATCGTTTTTTGGAATTTTTAAGAAGTCTAATGAGATGATGGACGGTTATAAAATGGACTATTTTGTATTTAAGCTTTCTTTTATTGGCTGGTGGCTTCTTGTAGTCTTTACTTTTGGACTTGCTGCAATATGGGTAGTTCCTTATGTGCAGACAGCAGAAACTGTATATTATGAAACCTTAAAAGATGCTTGTGCTGTTAAAGTTGAAGCCATAAAGGATGTAAATCCAGAAACTGCAGAAAACACAGAAAATACTGAAAACTTTGAAAATAAGGCTGAATAAAGTTTATTTTTTTAAGTAAGGTCCTGGAATTGTTCCAGATTACTGAAAAAGTGTCCTTCCCGTGCTTGAGCACACTCGTTTTTGTGCTCACTTTGACACGGGAATCTCTCTTTGTAAATTGTTGTATTACAAAGAGGAAGATTATCGGGTCAAGCCCGATAATGACATTTCCGGGACTTTTTCAGGGTCCTGGAATTGTTCCAGGGCTTTTTTTTATACAAACACAGGTGGTTGAGCCAGTTGAAACTACCGTTGTTTGCGTTTTCTGTCGATAATATACTGTGGAAAAAATGACGGTAAAAGAAGCAGTAGAAGAATTTCTCCTTTACATTAAATCTGTAAAAGGTATGTCGGACAATACTGTTCTTGCCTATAGAAAGGATCTTGAAAAATTTATTTCAATGTCCTTTATTGGGGAAACTAAGGCACTTGATTTGGTTACTTCCGAAGAACTCCGTCTTTCTATGGGGCAGCTGTCCATTGAAAAACGGGAGGCCTCCTCTATAAACAGATTTCTTGCTGCTGTAAGAAGCCTTTTTGCATATTGCAGACGTTTTGGTCATTTACAGTCAAATCCCGCAGCAGAGGTAAAAACCATAAAAATTCCAAAAAGACTTCCCCGTTTTATGACAGGAGCTGAAGTTGACAGACTTTGTGCTCAGCCTGAGCTTAAGGAACTTTTGTGGAAAAGCAGAGATAAGGCGCTTTTTGAATGTATGTATTCATCAGGTTGTCGTTTAAGCGAAATTGCAGGACTTAAAATTGAGGGTTTTTCCAACGGACTTTCCAGCGCTGTAGTTACAGGTAAAGGAAAAAAAGACAGAATTGTTTATTTTGAAAAAGATGCTCAGGCTGCATTAAATGAATATCTAATAGAAAGAAATTCCAGGTTTAAGTCATTGTCTGTTACAAACCCCTCTAATTATCTTTTTGTAAATCAGAAAGGATTTCCTCTTAGCCGTGGGGGAATCGCCTTTATTATTTCCAAATATAGTGGAATTGAAGGAACTAACCGGCACGTAAATCCTCACGCATTCCGCCACACCTTTGCCACAGCCATGATAAGTCAGGGAGCTGATGTCCGTCTTGTTCAGGAAATGCTGGGGCATGCTTCCATCAGTACCACTCAAAGATATACTCACGTTTCAACAGAACAGATGATTGAAATGTATAATCAGGCACATCCCCACGGTGGAAACAAATAAAATGTATTTTTGTCCGCAGCAGGGATTGTAGCACCGGCACCGCCGTCCCGTAAGGGATGAAGCGAAAGCGGAAGTGCGTAAAGCCCGGTGACAGCGAAAGCTGGCAGCTGCCCGTTTTTATAATTTTTTATTTGCCCGTATTCTTGTTTTTTTATATATTTAAATTATGGAAAAGGTTGAAATTCGTAGTACAACTGTCATTGCAGTTAAAAAAGATGGTAAAGTTGCTATGGCCGGCGATGGTCAGGTAACTCTTGGAAATACAGTTTGTAAGGGGAATGCCCGCAAAGTCCGCAAAATCTATAACGGAAGGGTTCTGACAGGTTTTGCTGGAAGTGTAGCAGATGCATTTACTCTGCTTGATAGATTTGAAGAAAAACTTAAGGAATCTAACGGGGATTTAACAAAGGCTGCTGTTGAACTTGCTAAAATGTGGCGTACAGAGAGGGCCTATCAGAAACTTGAAGCTATGCTGATTGTTGCTGACTCTTCAAAGATTCTTTTGATTTCAGGTGATGGTAACGTTATTGAACCGGAAAATGATGTTCTTGCCATTGGATCCGGGGGAAACTATGCTTACTCTGCTGCTCTTGCTTATCTTGATGGTGGAACTTTGTCTGCAAAAGAAATTGCAGAACGTTCTCTAAAAATTGCAGGAAACATCTGTATTTACACAAACAACAATATTACAGTAGAGGAACTTTAATTATATGGCAATTGACGGACTTACACCTAAACAGATTGTTGAAAAACTGGATCAGTACATTATTGGACAGGAAAAAGCTAAAAAAGCCGTTGCTGTCGCTCTTCGTAACAGAATCAGACGCATTCATCTGGCAGAAGATATCCGGGATGAAGTAGCTCCTAAAAATATTCTTATGATTGGACCTACTGGTTCCGGTAAGACAGAAATTGCACGCCGTCTGGCAAAGCTTGTAAATGCTCCATTTATTAAAGTTGAAGCCACAAAATACACTGAAGTTGGTTACGTTGGACGTGATGTTGAAAGTATGATTCGTGACCTTATGGCGGTGGGAGTTAATAATGTTAAGGCAGAAATGGAAGATCAGATGAAGGAAGCAAGTCTTCCAAAAGTTGAAGAAAAACTTCTTGACCTTCTGCTGCCTGGAAGCGGTAAAAAAAGTGGAGAAGTGGTAAAACCTGAAATGACTCCTGAGGGAGCTATTATTCTGCCAGCTCATTTACCTGCTGAAAAAATTGCTGACGAAGACATTAAAGCAGGAACTGAAAACTCAACAAGGGAAAAATTCCGCCAGATGCTTCGTGACGGCAAGCTGGAAGACCGTGAGGTTGAAGTAACTGTACGTCGTCAGCCAAAAGGTCCAAGCATGGAGATTATTGCCGGTGGCTCTCTTGATGATCTTCAGAACGGAATGATGGATCTCCAGAACATGCTCACAGGTCGCAATACCAAGAAAAAAACAGTAACAGTTCGTGAAGCTCGTAAAATTCTTCAGGAAGAAATTCTGGACTCTATGATTGACCCTGACAAGGTAAGCGACATTGCTAAGGAAAGAGTTGAACAGAGTGGAATTGTCTTTATTGACGAAATTGATAAAATTGCTACAAAAAATCAGAATCAGTCTGGTTCTGTAAGTCGTGAAGGTGTTCAGCGTGATATTCTTCCGATTGTTGAAGGAAGCAAGGTAAATACTAAATGGGGTGTTGTTGATACTACTCACATTCTGTTTATTGCAGCAGGGGCCTTTAGTATGAGTGCTCCAAGTGACCTTATTCCTGAACTTCAGGGAAGATTTCCTCTCCGTGTTGAACTGGAAAGCCTTACAAAGGATGAGTTTAAGAGAATCCTTCTGGAACCAAAAAATGCTCTTACAAAGCAGTATAAATCACTTCTTGGAACTGAAGGACTGGAAATTAATTTTACGGATGATGCAATTGACCGCATGAGCTTTATTGCAGAAGACGTAAATAACAGGGCTGAGAATATTGGTGCCCGCCGTCTCCATACAATTATGGAAAAAGTTCTTGAAGAAGTAAGTTTTACTGCAGATGAACACTCCGGAGAGACTCTCAATATTGACGCAGCTTTTGTTGATGAACGGCTTAAAGGTGTTGTGGCTGATCAGGATTTAAGCAGATACATTTTGTAAGGTCTGGTCTGCAAAAAGTTTTGTACACTAAATACGGTGGTCGAGTCCTTCGGAAGACTCAGAAAAATACCAGTCGACGGAAGACTCAGGTTGTAACCACCTTGCTTAAATAGTTGCTGCAGTGACTTTGACAATTTCAATCAGTGCAGCAACACAATTTACGGACATTGCCTTTTAATTTCTTATGGAATCGATGTTTGCCTTACCACCTGGAACAAATGGAAGAACAGATTCTTCTGGATCTACAGTAACTGTAACAAAATAAGGTTTATTTGCCCTGTTACTGGCAAAGGCTTTTTTGTACCAGTCTGGATCGGTTGCAGCATCAGTTCCTTCAATACCAAAGCCTGCTGCAATTTTTAAAAGGTCCGGTTTTGAAGAGAATGTTGAAGCAGAGTAGTTTTTGTCAAAAAGATATTTCTGCTGCTGGTAAACCATGCCTAATGTGCCGTTTACATAAACAATTACTGTAACTGGAAGATTGTTTTCTGCAAGAGTTGCCAGTTCCTGAATATTCATCATAATCGAACCGTCGCCGGAGAAACATATAACACGTCTGTCCGGATTTGCCAGGGAAGCACCGATGGCCGCAGGAAGGCCAAATCCCATAGTTCCCAGAGAGCCTGAAGTAAGAAATGTCCTTGGTTCGTTAACAGGGTAGTACTGGGCGGCAAACATCTGGTGCTGACCTACGTCTGTTGTTACCAGAATGTCTTTTTCTTTTAAGCCGGCTTTTTCTGCCAGGCTGATTATTTCTGTCATGAATTTTCTAGGGTTTGCTGAGTTTTCAAATCCTTTTGCTTTTGCCTCTGGATCTGGAGTGCCGCAGTCTGTGGTGTAAGTTTCTTTATTTATTTTTATTATCTTTTCCACCCAGAAATTACGTTCTCCCTCGTATTTTGTTTCTTTAAGCTCTTTTGAAAGTGCTTTTGTGAGGAGAGGTACTGTTGATTCAACTTTAGCAACAATGCTTACTGATGCTGGAAGAATTTTGTTAATTTCTGCAGCATCAATATCTATGTGAATGATTTTTGCATTTGGACAGAATTTTTTTACTATACCAGTAGCACGATCATCGAAGCGAACGCCTGTGGCAAGTACAAGATCACTTTCGCTCATGGCAACATTTGCACCATAAGAACCGTGCATTCCAACCATTCCTGCAAAGTCTGGATCGTTCTTTGGAATTGCACCCAGTCCCATAAGTGAGCTTACAACAGGCAGACGGTAAAGCTTTTTGAATTCTCTGAGAGCCTTTGCAGCCTCTGGTGAGTTACATCCCCCGCCAATATAAAGTACAGGCTTTTCTGAAACGGAAAGCATCTCAACTGCATTTTTGATATTTTGTTCGATATCGGCTTTTGAAGTGTGAAATCTTGTTTCTTCTTCTTTTTTTACAAAATTTTTAGGGTCCGGCAGTTCTTTTACTTCGCAGACTGCCAGCTGAACATCCCGTGGTACATCAATAAGAACCGGGCCTGGTCTTCCGTCCATGGCAATGGCAAAGGCCAGAGGAATTGCCTGAAGGAGTTCCTGTGGTGTTTTTACGGCTATGGAATGTTTTGTAATAGGAAAAGAAAGACCGAATGTGTCTGCTTCCTGGAACGCATCTGTTCCAATGAGGCTGGTATTTACCTGACCTGTAATGGCAATAATTGGAATTGAGTCAGAACGGGCATCTGCAATGGCAGTAAGAAGGTTCATGGCCCCTGGACCTGAAGTTGCCATACAAACTGCAGGAAGCCCTGTTGTTCTGGTCATTCCCTGGGCAATAAAACCTGCTGCCTGTTCCTGGCGCACGAGGACATGGCGGATTGAGCTTTTATTGAGTTCATTGTAAAGGGGAAGAATTGAACCGCCTGGAATGCCGGCAACAATTTTGATGCCCTGTTTTTCCAGCATTTTAATGATGATTTGTGCACCAGATAGTTTCATGTTTATACTCCTGAAAATAAAAAAGGCCCTCCGATTTTTGCCGGAGAGCCTGGTTTTACTCTGTTTTTATGAATTATTACAGACAAAATCTTTCGCTTTCCGGATTAGTTGGAAACCACCACGAGAAGGACTTCGACTTTGACTGAAAGTTTTTTATTCATGTAAAATAATTATGTTGGTGGAGGAGACTTTTGTCAATGGTGTAACAGTGGAATGGCTGGAATCCTGAAGTACACTAAAAAACAAGTAATATTGCGTTCTATGCAATATCTTCTTTCTGATATTTCACTTTACGCAATAAAGCCAAGTCTTTATAATCTTAATGGAATTGTTGTCCATATTTGGTTATGCAGGCTACGGGTTTTAGGGCAGAGCCCTAGGAGAAGGGGTAGCGCAATAAACGGTGGTTGAGCCTGTCGAAACTGCCGTTTATGGAGCGAGGGGAAGGCTTTCCCCACCTTATAAAAATTCTGTGTTAATCTGTGTAATCTGTGGATAAAAATAGAGGTATAAAAATGGCAGTAACAAAAAAATCTGACAACGCTTGTAAAGGCACAGCTCGTGCTCCACATCGTTCACTTTATTACGCATCAGGCTATACTGATGAAGAACTGAACCAGCCCATGGTTGGTATTATTTGTGCAAAAAACGAACTTATTCCTGGTCACATTGAGCTTGACCGTATTGCAGAAGCTGTAAAAGCCGGTGTTCGTATGGCTGGCGGTACTCCAATTGAATTTCCTGCAATCGGTGTTTGTGACGGTATTGCCATGGGCCACGAAGGTATGAAATATTCTCTCGTTACCCGCGAACTTATTGCTGACTCTGTTGAATGCGTTGCAAAGGCTCATCAGTTTGACGCTCTTGTTATGATTCCAAACTGTGACAAGATTGTTCCAGGTATGCTTATGGCTGCTGCCCGTCTTGACTTGCCAACTGTATTTGTAAGTGGCGGTCCAATGATGCCTGGTCACTTACCAGGAAATGATCCATCGAACCCATATTCTGGAAAAAATCTTTCCCTTACAGATATGTTTGAAGCTGTAGGTGGTCTTGCTGTCGGTAAGGTTACTGAAGCCCAGCTTAAAGAAATGGAATGCTATGCATGTCCTGGATGCGGTGCCTGCTCTGGTATGTTTACTGCAAACTCTATGAACTGTCTTACTGAAGTTCTTGGTCTTGGTCTTCCTGGAAACGGTACAATTCCTGCTGTTACTGGCCGCCGTATGCAGCTTGCTAAACACGCTGGTATGGCTGTAATGGATCTTTACAAGAAGGGAATTACTGCACGCCAGATGATGACTGCAGAAAACTTCAGAAACGGTCTTGCTGCAGATATGGCTCTGGGCTGTTCATCAAACACAATGCTTCACCTTCCAGCAATCGCCCACGAAGCTGGAATCGAAATTGACCTTCACGAAGTAAACGAAATTTCAAACCGTACACCAAACCTTTGTCACCTGGCTCCGGCTGGTCATACATTTATGTGTGAACTTGACGATGCAGGCGGTGTTCAGGCTGTTCTTGCTGAGCTTGCAAAGAAAAACCTTATCAACACAAGCCTTATTACTGCAACTGGCAAAACAATTGCAGAAAATATTAAGGGTGTTAAAAACCGCAATCCAGAAATCCTTCGTCCTATCGAAAATCCATTCAGCGACAACGGTGGTATTGCAATTCTCTTTGGAAACCTTGCTCCAAACGGAACTGTTGTTAAACGCTCTGCTTGTGCAAAGGAACTTATGCTCCACACTGGTCCAGCCCGTGTATTCAACGACGAAAGCGAAGCAATGGACGCTGTTCAGAAGGCACAGATTAAGGCTGGGGATGTTGTTGTAATCCGCTACGAAGGTCCAAAGGGTGGTCCTGGTATGCGTGAAATGCTGGCTGTAACTGCTGCTCTTGCTGGTCAGGGTCTGGATAAAGAAGTTGCCCTCATTACAGACGGACGCTTCTCTGGTGCTACACGCGGTGCTTCTCTTGGACACTGTTCTCCAGAAGCTGCTGTTGGTGGACCAATCGCTCTTGTTGAAGAAGGTGATAAAATCACTCTGGACATCAACAACTACAAGATTCACCTTGATGTATCTGATGAAGAATTGGCTGCCCGTAAAGCTAAATGGGTAGCTCCAGAACCAAAGGTTAAGACTGGTTACCTTGCACGCTATGCTAAGCTTGTTTCTTCTGCAGATAAAGGAGCAATCCTGCAGTAAAAAATAAACTTGTATGAACGTGAAAGCCTTATGCCTGGATGCACAATTTTTGTGTAAGGGGTGTAAGGCTTTTTTTTATGGGCGTTCCGGCAGCCAGCTGCCGTCGGACTATCCGTGGTTCCGGCGTCTGACGCGCCTGCAGTGCTCCGCACCCGCCTTTGGCGGCCACTACTATTCCTAACGCTTTTGTACTATAATTACCAGTATGAAAGAAACAAAAGATTTTGCTAACTGGACCGAATACAACGACTGGAACATTCAGAATTATTCCCAGTTCAGTGTTATTAACTTAAACGAAATTGAAGGCGGTAAGGTTCGGGCTGAATACATGCCTAACGAAGAGTGGGCTGTAGAAGCTAAACGAATTGCTGACGAAAAAGAAGCTGCTGCCGCTGCTTCCACTAGTGCTCCGGCTCCACAGGCTCCTACAGTTTAAGTATCAGTTCTTCTGCATTTTTATAAAATATTACTTCCATGCTGTCTGGAAATGCTTCTTTTAACTGAAGGAGGTTTTCCTGCAGCAATTTTTTATTTTCTGCTGTAATTATTACTTCAAGATAACCCATTTCCCGAAGCTGCTTTGCTCCAAGGTTTTCTACCTGGTGTACTGAGTGAACAAAAGAAAACTGCTTCATTCTTTTTATTTCATCATTTTTCAAAAGCGGAAATTTTATGTTAAGGCTGCAGTTTAATTTTTCCGGAGCTTTTTTATTTTCAACGGCGCTTAAAAGCTTTTCAAAAACACTTGTTTCTGTCATTGCTTCGTAAGTTGTAGTCATACCGCTTAGTCTTGGATTAATTTCAATTACAAACCATTCACTGCCGTCAAAAACAAGATCAATCTGGGCAAGGCCCATAAAGCCCGGGAGCGCTGCAATTTTACGGGCCAGTTCTTCTAGGGATTCCTGCTTAAACCTGCTGGCAGTTACGGGACCTGCTTTTACGCTCTGCTTTGGAGAAGTTATGCCGTATTTGTTTACAGAAAACATTAAAGGTGGCAGGATTGAAAGGCTTTCGTCTGTTTTTATGATTTCAATTCCTGCCTGTGTGCCACAAATAAATTCTTCAATGATTCTGTCGCTGGTAGTCTTTTTTGAAAAAATAATCTGTCTGGCTTCTTCAAAGCTGTTTACCACATCCATTCCGTAGCTGCTTAAACCGGTACAGTCTTTTATTACAACAGGAAAGTTAAGCTTTTTTATCTGTTCAAGCACGCTGGTTCTGTAAACATTGCTTTTAATAAAGCTTCTGTTTCCGCCGTTGTTAAAAAGTTCGTGGTGAAGGTACACAGCTCGGGGAGTTTTAATGTTGTGTTTTTCTAAAAGCTGGTGGGTGCGCCATTTGTCAAAGCAGTCCTGGGCAAATTCAACAGAGTGACAGAAAGTTTTAATTCCCCGGGAGCGGAGTTTTTCAGCAATCAGGGCATCTTTTATTGTAAGCCAGTCAAAAGGAGCAACATAAAAGCTTACGGCAACAGCCAGCTCCGGCTTTAAGGCAGCAATTTCTTCTGCAAGCTTTTCTTCTTCATCATTCTGCAAAAGACAGTATTGAATGTGAGGTGCTTTTTCTTTAATTTCGTTTTTTTCAACATCAAGCAAAAACATTCCCGGAAGCTGTGTAGCAATGGTAAAGGTGTGGTCAGAGTGGGAAAGGGCAAAGCTTTCCAGAACAGAGGCCCTTGAAGGCAGGGTAGTGTCCACTGTTCTTTCGCCGTCGTAAGTATTGCTGGATGTGGAATAAAAAAGAATGTGCATGTTTTAATTATACAGGGAATCATTTAATTTTTTGAATAAATGCATTCATGTTTTGAACAACCGGGATTAAAACTTAAGCCGCAATCAGGACAGCCGCTAATGGCTTTGTATTCAATATACGAAAAATATTTTCCGCAGGCGCCGCACATAACAGTTTCTGGTTCTTTTGCAGAGACCGGAGAAAAGCTGTGATCTTCTGTTTCGTCGTGGCATTTGTAGCAGGCATATAATTTATTACACCGGGAGCATCGATTTGCAATTATGTCCAGCTGAGTGTGATAGTGTATGCAGCGGCCCTGAGAGTCCGTCAGTTTTCCGTAGATTTGTTCCATTTTTTTACTATATCGCAAAAATCATGGAAAATAGCGAGGGGTAATATTGCTGTAGGTTATTGAGTTCCCGATGCCAGGTTGCAGCTTCATATGGTTGATTTTTTTTTACCTTCTTATAGTAATAACATAAAATTAAGTTTATTTGAAGAAGAGGTGTTTATGAAAAAGAATTTGTGTTTTTGTCTGCTTCAATCCTGGCATTTCTGTTTATCTCTTGTAATGCATTAGAAGATGAGTTAGAGTTTCCTGATAGAATTACTGTAGCTTTTGGATTCAGTTATTAGAAAATTAATAGATGAATAAATAAAAGTTTTTTTGGAGAAAAAAAGATGAAAAAAGTATTTTTTGCTTTTGCTATGTTAGCAGGATTATTGGTTTTTACATCATGTGGATCAACAGCTGTTGTCTTAAATCATGGTTTTTATTCAGATGGAGAACCTCTGACTGAAGTTGCAACTGTTACAGTTGATAAGAATCTTGAAATTACTGGAATTGATAAATCAAGTTCAGTTTTCGCTATTGGAGTAGAAGGGTGGAGTAGAAAAGTTAAAGATTCTCAGCTTCAGGAATTTACTATTAATCAAGGTGTACATACAATCAGTGTAAAATTTAGAAGTGGTTCACGATATGCGATTTTTTCAAAAGTTTTAATTGCTCAGTTTGAAGCTGATAAGAATTATTTGATTACATATGAAATTAACGGAAAAAGTGTTATATACGACATTATAAACATGGAATCGTCTGAATCTGCAGTTCTTGATGTAGATGCATTGCAGGGAAAAGCAAAAAATCCTATTTCACAGTTCATTAATGCAGTTCTGAATCCAACTATGGAAGGAACAGATAAAACTGTAATTGAAGTAAATGATGATTACGTATTAACTTCTTTACCACAGATGAGATATGAATTGAAGAATAAAAAAAATGGTTCAGTTCAGAAAGGTTTCCGCGGATTTGAAACTGATTTTACATTCAAAAAAGGTACAGTTTATCTTTATGAAACAAATACAGTTTCATCAAAAGAAGAATTCTTAAAAACTGATTATCAGAAAACATCAGCAATTGTTCTTGAAGTTGTAGATTGTGATCAGAAAACAGTTACTTATAAATATGTAAAACCAGAAGAAATGGCAGGAAAAACTGTTACATTTACAATCAGCGTAGAATAATAAATTGCCATGAGGACACAATGCTGCTGCCTGTGCAGAGTTTGTCACAGCAAATAATCCTCGAGAAAATTTTTTTTACGTGTGATTTACTGTTATATGGCAAAAATCACGTAAATTGCGAGGAGAAGCCTTTCGAGAAAAAGTTTTTTTTACGGGGTAAATTGGTCTTTTTAAGTTTTAACCCGTAAATTATATGGAAACTTAGTCTCTGCTGATACTATTTTTACGGGTGTGATAGACTAAAATCAGTTTTGACCCGTAAAACAAAAGCTTTCTCGGCAGCGGTATGCTGTTTTTTACGGGAATATTGCTGAACTTTTCGGATTTACCCGTAAAAAAACTGGGGTCTCGATGTCAGGTTGTCATCACTGCCACATATCCTTTTTATCCTGTTTATCTGCGTTCATCTGTGTTGCGTTAGCGATGTGCAGGGCGGCGGAGCCGTTGTTTGCGGCGGTGGTTGAGCTTGTCGAAACTACCAGAGCAAACAATAGAGCGTTAGCGGAACCCGGAACGTAGCGACCCGCAGGGGAACGCCCCTATTATTGAGCAACTATCTAATTTTCATTAAAATAATAAATTGCCATGAGGACACAATGCTGCTGCCTGTGCAGAGTTTGTCACAGCAAATAATCCTCGAGAAAATTTTTTTTACGTGTGATTTACTGTTATATGGCAAAAATCACGTAAATTGCGAGGAGAAGCCTTT
>JAZQNJ010000106.1:0-74092 GCA_045627285.1 Treponema sp.
CTCCCATTTCTGGGCCGGCGTGAGTTTTTGATTTGTGGTTTCCATGTATAGACCTCATAGTGAATAGATTTTCGAGAAAAGATTCCCATATATATCTATTTGTGACGAATATGCATTTTTTACATAAATCTTCAAAAAAAAAGTTAAAAATTTTTGCATCTCCAGCCCGGATAGTAAGGGCGAAGTCCACCGCAGGGAGCTCTGCGAACGAGGAGGATGACCGTTAACTCCCCTTAAAAAGTCTCTATACAAACAACTCTCTTTATATACAAAAAAAACGCGCTCCACCAGAGTGAAACGCGTTAAAATCACAAATCTGTAATCTTATTAGTTCTGCTGAGCTTCAAGAGCGTCTACATAAGAGAGGTTCAAACGACCCATTTTGTCAACTTCAAGAAGTTTAACAGGAATCTGCTGTCCTTCAGAAAGCACATCTGTTACTTTTTCTACACGCTGACGAGAGAGTTTCGAAATGTGACAGAGACCTTCTTTTCCTGGAAGGATTTCAACAAAGGCACCGAAGTCCATGATACGTTTTACTGTACCATTGTAGATTGTTCCAACTTCAGGATCCTCACAGATACCTTTAACAGCAACCTTACATTCTTCGGCAGATTTACCTGTTTTACCGTAAATCTGTACTGTACCATCGTCTTCGATGTTGATTTCTACACCATAGCGTTCTTTAAGGGCCTTAACGTTCTTTCCGCCAGGTCCAATAAGAGCACCAATTTTGTCCGGACTAATCTTCATTGTAAGGATTTTTGGAGCGTATGGACTGATTGGCTGAGGTTTGTCGATACATTTTTCCATAATCGAAAGAATGTGGAGACGACCTTCTTTTGCCTGAGCAAGAGCCTTCTTCATTATTTCTGTTGTAACACCGGCAATCTTAATATCCATCTGGAAACCAGTAATACCATCTTTTGTTCCGGCAACCTTAAAGTCCATGTCACCAAGATGATCTTCTTCACCAAGTATATCAGAAAGAATCTGGTAACGTCCGTATGGATTGTCCCCTTCTGGTTCTGTAATAAGACCCATGGCAATTCCGGCAACCATTTTCTTCATTGGAACACCAGCTGCAAGCATGGCAAGACATCCACCACAAGTAGAAGCCTGTGATGAAGAACCATTAGATTCAAGGATTTCTGATACTACACGTACTGTGTAAGGGAATTCAGATACAGGTGGCACCATAGCAGCCAGTGAACGACGTGCAAGGTTACCATGACCGATTTCGCGGCGCCCAGTTGTAAGACGACCTACTTCACCAACTGAGTAAGGTGGGAAGTTGTAATGAAGAATGAAGTTTTCACTTCTTTCACCATCAATATCGTCGTAAACCTGTGCATCAAGAGTTGTACCGAGAGTACATGTTGCAAGAGACTGTGTTTCACCACGAGTAAAGAGAGCCGATCCATGTGGACGAGGAAGTACGTTTACTTCACAAGTAATAGGACGGATTTCTGTTACTTTACGTCCATCTACGCGGAGACCTTTATCAAGGATACTTTTACGCAGAAGGTTGTACTGAATATCATCAAAGCATGCATCAAACAGCTTTTTCTGAACTTCGTCTTCAAACTGTTCTTTGTGAGCTTCAACAAGCTGTTTTTTAGCGGCTGCAATAGCTGCACCACGACTGTCTTTTGAATCTTTAAAACATGCAACTTCAAGAAGTGGAGTTGCTTCTGCAATGATTGCATCTTTATTTGCAAGTTCAACATTAAGAGGAGCCAGTGGAAGTTTTTCTTTACCACATTTTGCAACAAGCTGTTCCTGAAGTTCACACATTGCAGTAATGAAGCCCTGTGCCTTTTCGAGAGCACCGAGCATTACTTCTTCAGAAACTTCATCTGCTCCACCTTCTACCATTGTAAAGCCATCTTTTGTACCGGCTACAACGATTTCAAGCTGAGCTTTTTCCTGCTGCTGGAATGTTGGGTTAATTACGTATTCACCATCGATGTATGCAACGCGGGCAGCTGCAACTGGTCCATGGAATGGAATGTCAGATACAGAAACTGCTGCAGATGCTGCAACAACGGCAAGAATATCAGGCGGATTAATACCGTCAGATGATACACATGTAGGTACAATCTGGATTTCGCGTCCGAAAGAAACTTCGAAAAGTGGGCGCATTGGACGGTCAATAAGGCGGGAAACGAGAATTTCCTTGTCCTTTGGTCGACCTTCGCGCTTTACGAAACCACCAGGGATTTTACCGGCAGCGTAGTATTTTTCGTTATATTCAACAGTTACAGGAACAAAATCCAGACCTTCTTTTACTTCTTTAGAAGCACAAACTGTAGCAACTATAGCAGAACCGGCATATTGTGCATAAACACACCCGTTAGCCTGTTTACCGATTTTTCCAGTTTCGAGAATCAAGTCCTGACCATTGAAATTGTAAGTTACTCTATTTATTGCCATTACTTACCTTCTTAGAATTTACTTATTTGCGGAGGCCGAGTTCTTTAATGAGTGAACGATAAAGTTCAAGATCCTTATTCTGAAGATATTTAAGAAGCTTGCGGCGCTGACCGATGATCTTGAGAAGACCACGTGATGCTCCTGTATCTTTTGGGAACTGCTGAACATGAGCAGTAAGCTGTTTGATACGTTCTGTCAGGAGAGCTACCTGAACTTTTGTGTTTCCTGTGTCGGCTTCGTTTGCGCCAAATTTGCTGATGATTGCAGCTGATTCTTCTTTTGTAAGTGCCATAATACTTACTCCTTTAAAAATAAAAATATTTTCTCTGGATTAACTAAATTGAATTGTCCGGATAAAGCCTCTGAGCGACCCATCAGAATCCAGCACGCGAAGTAAGCCGGAATCTAATTTACATGCTGCAGTCTTTATCACAGAAATCTCTTCGCTACCAGAAATTACCATGTTTAGAGTGACGGCATACTGCCCGTCAGGAGGGAAAACCTGAGTCCCTCGTTTTTTTGCAGTCAAATATATTTTCCCTTCTGATTCTTCCCTGCTCCAGTAATATCCGGAGCAATCAAGCTCATAAGGTTTTCGAAGCATAATCTTTATTGCTTCAAACTGTTTGTCCAGAACATCCTGCCGAATTCTGGTTGAACCAACTTTTTTGCCAAGATAATCAACGAAATTTACAACATCAAGCTGAATGCCGTTTACCTGACAGAAATTCTTAAGGGCATTTATATCAGTTGCACCTTTGTAACCGCAGCGGAAATCCATTCCTTCTGCCAGATATTTAAGATTACATCTGTTTTTTAAAACCGAAAGAAAGTCAGTCCCATTCATTTTAATGAAATCATCAGAAAAGTCAATTACAATAACAAACTTAAATCCTTTCTGTATAAAGAATTCCAGTCTTTGAGAAAGAGATGATACATCCCCCGGGTACTCGCTACCAGCCTTCATTGTCCTTGTAGAATGTCGGAAAGTAACTATACCGCCGGCATATTCCTTTCTGGACATTATTGAATCAAAAATGGAATCATGACCTATATGAGTACCGTCAAAGCTTCCTATGGATAATGCTGTCCCCTGCTCTGCAAAACAGGCATCAAATTTACCATTAATAATTTGCTCCCAGGAATAAATCTTTATTTTTTCTCTACGGACAGGAATTACAAATCCGTAAGAGAAATTATTTTTTGACTTTTTAACAACTCCTGCAAAATCAAGGTCAGGATAAAAAACAGCCAGGTCACAGTTTTCGGAAGGCCTTTTCTTAAAATAAAATGAGTGATTTCTAAGTTTACGACCACTGTTAAAATCATGAACAAAGGCTCTCGAAAGAATTGCACATTCAAAACCGCAGAACTCCGCAATTTCTGGAGTCATAGGATATGTACATTTTAATATTTCTTCTTCAAAAGCGGAATTGCCACGCCGTTGAATAAGGGGATGAGGTTCTGCATCTATAAGTGAATCAATATCAAAGTTTCCCAGCTGATTAAAACCTGCTGCATTCTCAAGTTTAAAGGGCCCCACAGATGTTCTTCGAAGGGATTTAAGGTGTGCAACAGTTCCACATTCAGCGGCAATATCTCTGGCCAGGGACCTGATATATGTACCTTTTGAGCAGTTTACATTAACAAGAGCATATTTATCCTTAAAATCCAGAAGTTCTATTTGATGTATTGTGATTTTACGCGGTTTTAATTCTACTGTTTTACCTTCACGAACAAGATCGCTGGCTCTTTTTCCGTCAACATGAAGTGCACTAAAGACACGAGGAACCTGCTCAATCTGTCCCTGAAATTTACACAGAGCTTCTTTAACCTGCTGTCTGGAAGGAATTGGACCAGTTTTTATTACAGTTCCAGTACATTCCAGAGTATCTGTTTCTGTGCCAAATTCAATTAAAGCTGTATAGGATTTTGAAAAATTTGTGATGTGAGGAACAAGTCTTGTTAAAGAGCCTGTCAAAACAACAAGAAGGCCGTCAGCAAAGGAATCCAAAGTTCCTGTGTGACCAACCTTTCCTGTATTTAGAGATTTTTTTACTGCTGTAAGTGAAGAAAAGCTTGTTTCTCCGGACTGCTTGGCAAGAAGCAGAATTCCGGATTTACTGCTGTTCTGACTGCTGTTTTCTGATCTCATTTTCCTCAGCTTCAAGCTGATTTAATTTATGAACCATTTCGAAGCCCTCTTTTATTGAATTATCTGCAATAAAAGTGAGCTTTGGAAATTTTCTTATTGTAAGTTTTTTTGCAATCGAAGTCTGAATAAAGCCTGCAGCACTATTAAGTCCTGCAACCCCCTTTACAATCTGCCCCTCAGCAAGGAAACTTGAAACATAAACCTTAGCATAAGCCAGGTCAGATGCCACTTCCACCCTGTTGATTGTCAGAAATGTAGAAACTCTCGGATCTTTAACCTTCTGAGTAGAGATAAGCTTTGCGATTTCGTCACGAATCTGCTCGCCGAGGCGAACCATTCTGAATTCACCCATTATTCAGCATCTCCTGCTTCTGGTGCAGCAGAACGACCTGCTTTTTTAGCAGCTTTTTCTGCCTTCCCCTTTGCTTTAGCAGCAGCTTCTTCTTCAGCAATAAGTGCGGCTTCTGCATCAGCTTCTGCTTTTGCAGCTGCAGCAAGTTCTTTTGCTTTCTTTTCAGACTCTGCCTTTTCATCATGGAGAGATTCACCAAGCTTACGGGCAACTTCTACGAATTCGATACATTCAAGCTGGTCGCCAACCTGAATATCCTGCCAGTTTTCAAGACCGATACCACAGTCAAAGCCTTCTTTAACTTCTTTTGCGTCATCCTTGAAACGTTTGAGGGAACTGATTTTACCGGTCCACTTGACGATACCGTCTCGAATAAGGTTAACAGTACAATTACGTTTAACCATACCGTCTGTAACCATACAACCTGCAATAACGCCAACTTTTGGAACACGGAATGTTTCCCGTACTTCTGCAGTACCGATATTCTGTTCGATTGTATCCGGACGAAGCATTCCTTCCATAGCCTGCTGAATTTCTTCAACACACTTGTAAATAATGTTGTATTTGCGGATTTCAACCTTTTCTGTATCAGCAAGAAGCTTAGCTTTTGGAGTTGGACGAACATTAAATCCAATAAGGATACAGTTGTCATCTGCAGAAGCAAGTGTTACATCGCTTTCATTAATAGCACCGGCTGAAGAATGAATTACATTCAGACGGATTTCTGCAGTTGAAAGTTTTTCAAGAGAAGCTTTGAGGGCTTCTGCAGACCCCTGAAGGTCAGCCTTAATAATAACCTTAAGTTCTTTAACTTCGCTTGAAGCAATATCACTGAACAGAGAATCAAGAGTTGTTTTCTTAACAGCTTTAGCAGCTTCATAACGTTTGAGTTCCTGACGTTTCTGAGAAATGTCACGGGCATCACGTTCTGTTTCTGTAACCTGGAACGGATCACCTGCATTTGGCATTTCATCAAGACCAAGAACTTCAACAGGCATTGAAGGTGTTGCTTCTGTAACTTTTTCTCCGCGGTCATTAAACATGGCACGAACTTTACCAGAATAAATTCCGGCAACAAATGGATCACCGACTTTAAGTGTACCGCTCTGAACTACAACGTCTGCAACAACACCGCGACCCTGGTCAATACGTGATTCAATTACTTTACCTTCGGCACGTGTATCATACTGAGTTTTAAGTTCAAGCATTTCTGCCTGGAGGAGAATTGCATCAAGAAGTGCATCGATTCCTTCACCCTTAAGTGCAGAAATCTTTACATACTGAGTATCCCCACCCCATTCTTCAGGAGTAAGTCCCTGTTCAGAAAGCTGTGTCATTACCTTATCTGGATTTGCCGCAGGTTTATCAATTTTGTTAACTGCAACAATGATAGGTACTTTTGCATCTTTTGCATGAGAAAGAGCTTCGAGAGTCTGAGGCATTACACCGTCATCAGCTGCAACAACAAGTACACAGACATCTGTAATCTGAGCACCACGGGCGCGCATCATTGTAAATGCTTCGTGACCAGGAGTATCAAGGAATGTAATTACCCCCTTATCGGTCTTAACCTGGTAAGCACCGATTTTCTGAGTAATACCACCAGCTTCGCCGGCAGCAACATTTGTCTTACGAATGGCATCAAGAGTCTTTGTCTTACCGTGGTCTACGTGACCCATTACAGTAACGATTGGAGGACGTAATTCTTCGTTTCCTTCAACACCCTTGTCGCTTTCGATTACAGTTTCATCATAAAGAGAAACAAGATGAACTTCACATTCATATTCAGCAGCAAGAAGAGTTGCAGTATCTGAGTCTATTGACTGGTTAATTGTAACCATCATACCCATAGACATGAGCTTACCGATGATTTCACCGGCTTTAAGGTTCATCTTGCGGGCAAGGTCAGAAATGGAAACCGTTTCCATAATATCAATTGACTTTGGAACAACACTTGCCTGTGTAACAGCCTTCTTCTTGTGAAGTTCTTCTTCGTCAAAGAGATCTTCTTTATCCTTGCGGTTATTGTAAACCTGTTTTTTGCCTTTAAATGCCTTTTTACCAGGTCCTTTCTGTTCCGGAATAGCAGAGGCAACTGGAGCTCCACCAAATCCTGGTCTTCCACCGCCAAATCCCGGGCGAGGACCACCAAATCCAGGTCTTCCACCGGTACCATTTGGGCGAGGCCCACCAAAACCAGGTCTTCCACCATTGTTTGGCCCGCGGTTAAATCCACCGTTCTGTCCGTTACGATCTCTGTTCTGATAGTTTTCACGTGCCTGAGCCCCGGAAAAACCACCTTCCCTTCTCTGACCGTTTCCAAATTGTCTGTTACCGCCATTGTATCCGCCTTCGCGGTTTCCGTAACCATTTCCACCGTTAGGACGGTATCCACCGTTACGAGGACGATCAGAAAGGTTTCCAGCCTTTACATTAGGTCTTGCTGAATTAATTTCAAATCCACGGCGTTCAGATCCATTACCTCTCTGCTGCATGGGGCGGTTACCATTGTTACCGTTACCGGCAGATGGAGTTCCGTTATTATTTTGAGTATGAGCAGCCGGGGCTGATGAAGGAACCTTTTTTACCACAGGACGAAGAACTTTCTGTTCACCGCTGCCACCATTTCCAGTTGCAGCTGGTTTCTGAGCTCCGTTTTCCTGTCCAGGATTCTTCTTGCGGACAACAACTACCTTTTTCTTTTCCGGTGTGCCGTTATTAGCGGCTGGTGCGGCAGGTGTTTCTGTACGAGTCTTTGTTTCTGCAGGTTCTGCCTTCTTCTTGATTACTACAAATCCAGGCTTTTTTTCTGATTCATCAGCCATATTATTCTGTCAAACCTCTTAAATTATCTCTGATTCAATTTTCTTCGTTTATTCTTGAAAAAGATCCGGTTATATCTTATTCAAATGAAAATTCACATCCACAGTTCGGACATTTTGTCATATCCTGTGTGATTGCTGCACCACATTCAGGACAAGTATATCCTTCTTCATCTGATCCTTCATCAGCTTCTTCTGTCTGTTCTTCTGATTCATCAACAAATTCTACTGATTCGTTGATAATTCTGTCCACTTCATCAAGATCATCAGCTGTAACGCCTTCAACGTGAATTTCATCTGCGTCGTAAGCATCAACGAATACTGAAAGATCATCAAATCCTGCAGCCTTGAGTTTAGCAGCAATTTCAGCATCAACTCCAGGAAGATCAGATACTGTTGAGATTTCTGTTTCAACTGTATTTTCTTCTTCTGCAGCATCATCATTATTATTGTTAAACAGATTTTCAGCTGCCTTCCGTGTAGTAAATTCACTGAGATCAAGTTCTGCAGCCTGTTCTTCTGTCTTTACATCAATTGACCAGTCACACAGACGGTTTGCAAGACGAACGTTCTGTCCCTGCTTACCGATTGCCAGAGAGAACTGATCTTCGCTTACAATGGCAAGAGCCTGTTTTTTCTCTTCATCTGTGATGTAAACTTTAATTACTTCTGCTGGAGAAAGTGCATTTTTAATGAATTCCACAGGATCTGAATCATAGCGGAGTACATCAATCTTTTCACCTTCAAGTTCTCGGATAACATTCTGAATGCGTACACCCTTTGGTCCAACACATGCACCAACTGGATCAACTTCAGGTTTGTTTGAAAGAACTGCAATCTTTGTGCGGTAACCTGCTTCGCGAACAATTTTGTAGATTTCGATTGTCTTATCTTCAATTTCTGGAACTTCAAGTTCTACAATTGACTGAACAAATCTAACATCTGAACGGCTTAATACAAGCTGTACACCCTGTGAGTTTGGCTTAACATCAACAATAACTGCCTTAATACGGTCATTTTTCTGATAAGTTTCACGTGGGCTCTGATATTTAACAGGAAGCACGCCTTCAACCTTACCCAGGTCAACATAGATATTTCTGTTGTATTCCCGCTGATAGTAACCAATGATCACTTCACCGATTTTGTCTTTGTATTCACCAAGAAGATTGTTTTTAAAACTTTCGTTAAGTCCCTGATGGCCGGCCTGTTTTCCTGTAGAAACTGCAGAGCGTTCAAACTGTTTTGGATCCACGAGAATAAGGATTTCATCACCTTCTTCTGCGTCTTCACTCATTGCCTTTGCTTCTTCAAGTTCGATTTCTGTAACAGGATCATATACACCGTCAACGATTACTTTACGAGAGTATACTGATACATCTGACAAATCGTCTGCAAACTGAACTTCACAGTTATCTGCAGTACCAAATGTCTTCTTATAAGCGGCTTTCAGTGCGCTTTCAATAGACTGTTTGACTGATTCTTCCGAAACTCCTTTTTCCTGAATGAGTTCACGGATTGCTTCTGCCATTTCTGACATAATTCAAGTCTCCTACAAATGAATAAATTTTGCTTTTGCTATATCTGCGTAGGAAACAGTCTTCAACTGAGAAGGACTGCCTTCCTGCGTAATTTCCAGGGTAATAGACTTATCGTCAGAAGAAACAACCTTTCCTCCAACCCAGTCTGTAATTGTTTTATCCCACACACGAACTTCACGACCCTTAAAAAGTGCAAACTCGGCTGCATTTTTAATATTGCGTTCCATTCCGGGAGATGTAAGTTCCATATAGGTATCATCTGAACTAATCATTTCTTCAATTTTTTCCAGAAGAACCCTGTGAACTTTTGAACAGTCATTAACACCGATGTTTACAGAGGCATCTTCCCCTGTGATTGCAGCAGAAATATAAGTTGTACTTCCTTTTTTTGAGAACTTAAGTTCTACAAGGTGATACCCCATTCCGCTTACGATAGATTCACATTCAGTGTAATGTGGAAATGAATCAAGTGCCTGATATTCCATATTCCTGCCCCGTAAATAAAAATGGACCCGTTTGTGCGGATCCATTTAATAAATACTATTAAAATGTAATGTAAATATACAAGTTATAAGAAGTTATGTCAATAAAGCCATAACTTTTTTCATATGTTCAGGAAGTTCCGCTTCAAAAACCAGGGATTTATTTTCACCATCACCAGGAATTGTCAGTCTCGTTGATGCCAGACAAAGAGTCTTCCCCCCCACTTTCCTGATTATTTTATTAAGCTTAAAGTTTCCATGCTTATCATCACCAGCAATAGGAGCCCCGGCTTTTGCAAGATGAATACGAATCTGATGCATACGCCCTGTTCCAAGGGTAAGATGAAGCTGGCTTAGTTCAAGATCTGCAGTAACAGTCTCTCCTGTTTCCTGATTTACAGTACTGACAGTCACAATCCCATTTTTTTCAACCTGAAAATTAGTAACGGCACTCATTTCTTTACCGGCTTTTGTTACCTTATCTGTCAGGGTTCCCTTATCAATTTTCTTTCCCCCCACAGAAGGCTTCCCAAAAGAAATTGCAGTATACTCTTTTTTAACCTTCTTTCCCGCAATCAGCGAAATCCATTTACCGGCAGCAGCAGGAGTTTTTGCCACAACCATCAGTCCCGAAGTCTCTTTATCAAGCCGATGAACAAGATGAATTTTATACCCCATCTGTTTTGACAGTTCTTCATCCAGCGGATGTGCAATTCCAGCACCCCCCTGAACACTAACTCCGGCATCTTTATTGATTACGAGTATTTCATCATTTTCGTATACTATCTGTGTTTTTTTCATCCGAAACTAATATATAAGATTTTAAGGCATTATTAAACTGCCGCATAACTGGAGTTATCATGAATAAAAAAATCTCTGCCATACTGGTCCTTGCTATTACATCAGTTTTTTATATTTACCCGGAATTAGTCTCTTCCACAGCCTTCAATTACTGGATAGATCTTCCTGAACTGTATCAGATTACAGACTGTTCCGAAGATGAAAGAGCAATTCTTTTTGGACATCAGAGGCTACCGGTTCAGGCCGCTGTAAAAATCTGGAGTAAATCAGAAGCAAAAAACAGCTCTGACTGCCTTTCCAGGACAATGAAAAAAGTATCTGCAAAGGGTCAGATTACACAGTTGAAATGGCGTAACCAGAACTGTGCACTTTCACAAATACAAATCGGACAGGAAGTTCTGGGAACTCCTCTCTCAGGATGGGCTGTATGCATTCCCCTTCCATCCGGAACAGATTACTTTACAATGCTGTGCTACGCTCCATCAGACAAGGCATACGATGTAGACCAGTTCATGCTTTCGACTCTGGATTCCATTATGATTGACAGAGGAAGTTTCAGAGAACCGGGCATCATCACTTCCTTTGCATTTCCTAAAAAAGGACAACTGCCACTTAATCTGGAAATTGCAGGTACACAAATTTCAACCTTCCTGGACAAGGACGATATGGAAGCAAACCAGTTTGTTGTAGACAGGGAATTTGAAGTATTTAAACTTTACATCAATGAACAGTGCTGGAAAGAAGCCTGGCAGCGCATTTACAGAATGATTGCAAAGGACGGCATGGGACGGGTCAAAAAACCTGCCTTTGACATTTCAGCAGCCCTGTACGAAAAATGCAGGACACTGGATCCAGAAAACCCTGATGCTGCAATGGCACAAACCCTGCTTACATGGGCCCAGAATTTCAAGTACGAAAGAAAATCAGCCTCAGCAGATAAGGCAGACTTTACAAATATTCCGGCCACAATAACACAGTCCTCAGGGAGTGATTGTGACAGCAGATCCATGCTTCTTATGATTCTCCTCAAAAACATGAACATAGATTCCTGCATGTTTATTTCCGTTGACTACAGTCATGCCATGCTGGGAGTATATCTGGAAGGAAAACAGGGGCAGATATATACTCTGGACCAGAAAGATTATCTTTTTGGAGAAACAACAGCAAAGGACATTACACTGGGTAAGATTTCTGCAAAGATGCAGGACCGGTCTAAATGGATTCCGGTGGAGCTTTATGACTAAAAAAAAGAGCCGTCTGACAAAAATCAGACAGCCCTTTTTAATCAATACTAAAAACTATTCATCTTTTGTGAGAAGTTCGTAAGCTTCGTCTGCAGACTGTGCATTAAGAAGTCTGTCCCGGAGCTCCCGTTCTTTAAGTTTTGAACTTAAGAAGCTTAATGTCTGAAGATAATATGTATGCTGATTATGAGCTGCTGCAATCATAATAAGAATTCTTACAGGAATTTCATCGATTGACTGAAAATCAACGATATTGTTTTTACAGATACCAACACTCATTACAAGATCAGTAACTGATGAAAGACGAACGTGAGGAATAGCAATACCACGGCCTATAGCAGTAGACATCAACTCTTCCCTCTTAAGTATTTCTGTTACAAGTTCATCTTGAAATTTTACCTGTGGTGCTTTGCTTAAATTGTTTGCAAGTTCAACAAGTGCATCTCTTTTTGTAGAATGATCAATAAAAACAATTCTGTCTGGAGAAAGAATGTTCTTAACACGCACTACAGGAGACGGTTCTTCTTTTTTCTGATTTGATGAAAGTCTCTCATTAACCCACTTTTCAATTTCTGACTTCTTAAATCGCCATACGGTACCGATTTTTCCAGAAGGAATTTCACCTTTCTGTGCCCAGTCATAAACAGTTCTTTCTGAAACCCTAAGATATTTTGCTACTTCTTCAATTGTAAGAATATCGTCTTCCACAAAAAAACCTCTCTAGCCTGTTGTTTCTTTGCATATTTTGCATACATTGCGGTTTATTGTCAAGATAACATTTCTCTAATACTATTATTGCAGACATTTCCTTGACCATCGTTTTTAAACAAAATAAAATACAATTAATATGAAAAAAAATACCAAATCTTTTGTAATAATCTGCACATCAATTTCACTTTTATACATCTTTCTGGCATCCCGCCCTCTGGCAAAAGAACTTCAATTCAAGACATTATGGACCATAGATGCTACAAGAAAAACTGTTCAACAAGATGACACCAGCTCATCACCAGACAAAACTATTCCATTCAAGCTTGGACAGATTACAGGTTACTTTACAACAGACGGTAAAATTTCTTCAGTATTTTCTTTCCCATACAAAGCTGTAATATCTGAAACCCAGTACGCTGTTTATGGTTCAGGGGACAATTCAATCGAAGTCAACTCTATGGATGGAACAAAAAAAGGCACTATTCCATTGTCGGGCTTTCCTTTTTTTCAGAATGAAAACAAATATGTCATGCTTCCCGGCGGAAACAGCTTTGCAAAAATAAACGATGACTGTTCAGTAAAATACACCTACGAAAACTACGCTCCAATAACAGCTTTCTCATCTTCAAAGGCAGGAACTATTGCAGGCTATGCAGACGGCACAGTGCTCATCTTTAACGATGAAGGAAAAGTAGAAAACCAGTATTCTCCAGGAGGAAGCCATTACAACATTATTCTTGGAGCAGCCATCAGCCCTGAAGGAACCTACACTGCAGCTATAAGCGGAAGAGACAAACAGAGATTTACACTTGCAAAAAAAGAAAAGGACATGACAAAAATCATATTCCACGAATTCCTTAAAAACGAAACCCCAAGACAGGTTCTCATAAAATTTTCAAAAGACGAAAAAAGGTGCTTCTACGAATGTGGCGACGGACTTGGAATCATTGACATTTCCCGGCTTAAAGCTGCACACATTCCTTTTAAGGGAAACATCCTTTCAATCCAGGAATCAGAATCAACCAACACAGTTTACGTTTTAAGCAGACACAACAGCAGATATTCAGTCCACGTAATAGAAAAGATTGACAGATATGCAGGAAGCTTCAGTTTTGATGCTGACCACGCTTTTATTGCAGCAAAAGATAATTTCCTTTTTGTAGGGAAAGATTCCAGCATCACAAAAATCCAGATCGAAAGGAACTAACAGACATGAAAAAATCACTTTTTATTTTACCACTTCTTGCAGTTTCACTTCAGATTTGTGCTTTCGACTGGCCCCAGAACGAAATCATGTCGGACACTTTCCACACATATTTCGGACAGCTGCGGGGCGGTACAATCAGTTCTTCATTAATTTTCTCAAGCAGCACGGATATCAAAACCTCTGACGAAGGTTATGTAACAGGCATTATAAGCGAACACGATGAAGAACCGGATCTTTTTGACAGTACTCTTGGCAACGCCCTGATTCTCCAGCACAAAGACAGCATGATGACAGTTTATGCAAACCTTTCAGGAGACAATATGGACCAGCTGTCAGCCCTTACAAAAGTTGAAAACGGAACGCCCCTTGGAACCTGCGGAAACTCCGGCTGGCAGGAAGGAAACGGGCTTCTGGAATTTCAGGTCATCGACACCTTAAACAAAAACCTTGTAAATCCGCGTATCCTTATGCCCCGGTACGGAAACGAGCTTCCGCTTACAATTCTCAATGTTTCAGCAGTAAACAAAAAAGGAACAGTCTTCGACCTTAATACACAGAAACATCTTGCCAGCGGAACATACCTCCTGTACAGAGACAGACAGTCACCTGCCATGCCATACAAGACCACAGTACTCATCAACGGTGCATCAGTAGATACAATAACCTGGGACACTCTTGTTTCCGTTAAGGGAAAACTTTCAACCACAGGGAAGAGCAACTATCCATTGTCTGCTGTATATCCTGATTCAAAAAAGCAGCTTCTTGCCAGCATAAACCTTCCTAAAGGTAAAAATAAAATTTCAATCACCGTAACAGATATTCTTGGTAAAGAAAAAACTTTGACCTACACCATAGACTCTTTCTAACAGAAGGATTTATTGCGGAAAGAAATTTTCAGTGGTAAAATTATAGAGTATGAAACATAATATGATTACATCAGCTTCCGGCTGGCGTAAGGTTTTTGCAGCCTCTGGAGACGAAAATGATACTGACGGCGAAATCGGTCAGGACAACCGCACTATTGCAGCTGTTGCTGCCGAGACATTTGCCGAATACATATTGTCAAAAAAATCAGCACCAATTATTGTTCTGGGAATAGACACAAGACCAACAGGACCTGCACTTGCAGAATCCATGCTTCGTGTCCTTCTGGCAAAAAAAATTGCTGTAGTCTATACAGGAATCATTGCTGCACCGGAAATTATGTCTTATTCCCGCACAGTCGATGCTTTTGTTTATATCTCTGCCAGCCACAATCCTATCGGTCATAACGGAATTAAATTCGGACTCAACGATGGTGGTGTAATTGACAGCACAGAAAACGCAAAACTTGTTCAGCTGTTTGAAGAAAAAATCAATCGTCCCGATGTTACAGAAAAAGCCCGTGAACTTATGGCCCAGTGCTCCGATGTAGATCTTGACTGGGTTTTTGCAGAAAGCATTGCATCTAAACGAGACGCTGCCATCACATACAGAAACTTCATCAAGCACGTCATTTCCGGCACAGATGACCTTCCAAAACAGAACAGTCTGTTTGCCCGCATAAGACAAAGCCTTCTGGACAAACCAATTGGAATTGTATGCGACATGAACGGTTCCGCAAGAACACTTTCCATCGACTCTTCGTTTCTTCAGGAAATGGGAATAAACTTCTACACAATATACGGTGCTCCAGGGGATATTGCCCATGAAATTATTCCGGAACCGGAGAATCTTATCTGGTGTGCCACAGAAATTGAACGCAAACAGGCATCAGGACAGAAAAATGTAATTCTAGGATACATGCCTGACTGCGATGGAGACAGAGGCAACCTTGTATACTGGGATCAGGAAGAAAGAAAAGCAAAGGTACTTAAAGCTCAGGAAGTTTTTGCACTTTCTGTTCTTTCCGAAACAGCTTTTTCTTCATATATCTCACAAATGCACTCCTCAGAGGGACAGGGCCTCATTCATAAAGCGGAGCTTTTACGTAAGGGGACATCTGGTTCAGCAAGCGGAGAATATTCAAATTCAAAACTTGCAGTAGCCGTAAACTGTCCTACTTCCATGCGTATAGAAGACATAGCAGAACCTTTCGGTGTTAATGTGTTCCGAGGGGAAGTTGGGGAAGCAAATATTGTAAATCTTGCAAGAAACCTTCGTTCAGAGGGGTGGACAGTACGTATTCTTGGAGAAGGCTCTAATGGCGGAAACATTACAAACCCTTCAGCAGTCCGTGACCCATTAAGCACAGTATTTGCAATTCTCAAGCTGCTTGTTCTTCGGGACGAAAATCACGACGGCAACGTTCAGAAGGGACTGTTCCACCTTTGGTGCGAAGCCAGCGGACAGATGGACAAATACAGGGAAGATTTTACTCTCCGTGACATTATCAATTCACTTCCACCTTATACAACAACAGGTGTAAGCGAAAAACGGGCTGTCCTCAAAATCAATACAATTGATCACGCAAAGCTAAAAGCAAATTTTCAAAAAGTCTTTGAATCCCAGTGGGAACTTCATAAAGCTGAACTTCAACAGTTGTATGGATTTGCCTCTTACGAAGCAGTAATCACCAATGGAACAAAAGAAACCCGAAACGTGACAGACTTTTCCCTCAGCGGGAAAGGCGGATTAAAAATCATATTCAAAGACAATCAAAACAAGCCTCTATCGTTCATCTGGATGAGAGGCTCAGGCACAGAGCCTGTATTCCGGGTAATGTGCGATGTAAAAGGAAACAAGCCTAAGCAGGAACGTCGTCTTCTCGAATGGGAAACACAGATGCTTCTCAAGGCTGATAATATGTAATTTCTGGGCGTTACGGCTTTCGCCGTCGGGCTTTCCGCCCTTCGCTGCCGCTCATTGCCTGCGGCAACTACGGGGCTCCAATCCCTAACGCAAAATGCAAAGGAGAAACTTATGGACAAGACAGAAATCTTAAACCGTGCAAAAAAATACATTGCAGAAGAAAAAGATGAGCGCTTCCGCAAAGAAGTAGAAGAACTGGTTGCAAAAGAAGATTACACAGAACTGGAAGACCGCTTCTACCAGACACTGGAATTCGGAACAGGCGGGCTTCGTGGTGTAATGGGTGGCGGTACAAACCGCATGAATACTCTTGAAATCAATCTTGCTACACAGGGACTTGCTAACTACGTTATTAAAGCTTTCCCTCAGAAGGCAAAGGACGGAACACTTTCTGCAGTAGTTGCATACGACTCACGCCGTAACTCAGATGTTTTCGCTGAAGCAACAGCCCTTATTCTTGCAGCCAACGGAATTAAAGCATACCTCTTTACAGGCCTCCGCCCTACTCCAGAACTTTCATTTGCAATCAAAGAACTCGGGGCCCAGACAGGTGTTGTAGTTACAGCATCTCACAACCCGCCACAGTACAATGGTTACAAAGCATACTGGGACAACGGTGCCCAGGTAATTGAACCACATGATGCAGGTATCATTGATGAAGTAAACTCAGTAAAAGACATCAAAACTATTTCAAAAGAAGAAGCAATCAAATCAGGAAAGCTTGTTCTTATTGATAAAGAAATTGATGACAAATACTGGGCAATGTGTAAAGCTCAGCTTTTCCGTCCAGAGCTTATCAAAGAAAAGGCATCAACTGTAAAAATCGTTTACACTCCTCTTCACGGAACAGGTGCTATGCACGTAGAAAAAGTTCTTGGTGACCTTGGTCTTTCAGTAATGACAGTTCCAGAACAGAGAGAACCAGACGGTGCCTTCCCTACAGTAGAAAAGCCAAATCCAGAAGAGGCTCCTGCACTTAAAATGGCAGTTGAACTGGCCGAAAAATCAAAAGCTGACTGTGTAATGTCAACAGACCCAGATGCAGACCGTTTTGGAACAGCTTTCCCTGGAAAAGACGGAAAATTCGTACTGGTATCTGGAAACCAGATGGGTGCACTGCTTTGTGAATATGTACTCTTAAGCCGCAAGGAACTTGGCAAAATGCCATCAAATGCAGCTGCTATCCGTTCAATTGTAACTTCTCCATTTACAGACTATATCTGCAAAGACTACGGTGTAAAAATGCATGAATGTCTTACAGGCTTCAAATGGATTGCTGCAGTTGAAGATGAATTTGAAAAGGACGGATCAGAAAACTACGTATTCGGACTTGAAGAATCATACGGATACAAAGTTGAAAAAGAAGTTATGGATAAAGATGGTGTTTCAGCAGCAGCTATGTGTGCTGAAATGACTCTTTACTGGAATTCTCAGGGAAAATCAATTCTTGAACACCTGGATGACCTGTACAAAAAATACGGTTTCTTTGAAGACCGTGCAATTTCTCAGAACTTCCCAGGCTCATCTGGTAAAGAAGTTATGGCAGGAATCATGGCAAAACTCCGCAAAGACGGCCTTAAAACTCTTGGCGGAAAAAAGGTTATCGAAATTAAAGATATCCAGGAAAGCGTTTCATACGATCCTGCAAATCCATCTGCAAAAACAGCCATTGCCCTTCCAAAATCAAACGTTCTCCAGTTTGTTCTCGAAGGCGGCACAATTGTATCGGCTCGTCCATCTGGTACTGAACCAAAAATCAAATTCTACATCAACGCCCGTACAGAAGTTGGCGGAGCTAAATGTGACGGCTGTCTTGCAGCAGCTAAAAAAGAAAGTGCTGCCGTTTGTGATGCAATTACAGCAGACATCAAACAGATTCTTGCAAACGCATAAATCTTATTGTTGTTAACCCCAGGGATGAAAACCTGTTTATTACAGGTTTTCATCCTTTATTTTTTCGGATTACAAGCTAATTGAACAGTCACCTTAAGCTTATAACAAATCACAAAAGAATCGTCTCCCTCTATGACGAAGGTCATATTTTCTGTGCCTTTGATACAGAAACTACAGGCGTAAATCCTTCATCAGAGAGAATTATTGAGATTGGAGCCGTAAAATTCACCAAAGACGGCATAATAGACTTCTTTAGTACGCTTATCAATCCCAAAAGAGACCTAACCCCTTACATTTCAAACCTGACAGGAATTACTAACAAAATGCTTACAGGCCAGCCTTATGCAGAAGAAGTAATTCCCGCCTTCAGAAAATTTTCTCAAGACACTATTCTTGTAGCCCACAATGCCCAGTTTGACCTGAGGTTTGTAAATGCTGAATCAGAACGGCTTGAACTCTTTCCCCTGGCCAATTCTGCAGTCGATACCCTCCGCATGAGCCGGCTTCTGCTTCCTGATAACACATCATGGAAACAGACTTCCCTTGCCGATCAGTTCAATATAGATAAAGGTCAAGCCCACAGAGCTTTTGATGATGCTAAAGTTTGTGCCAGCCTTTTCCAGCTTTTTGTAAAAATGCCTGTTCCTAAAAAGAAAAAACGGACCCGCACAGTAACAACCGTTTCACCTGAATCCTCTGTTACAAAATCCCTGGCTCTCCAGGCACTTCTTTAATACGATTTATAACTATACATATCTTTCATTTTTACTTTACTTTTTTATCCTTTTGATTTAATATTTGTATAGCTAATTTACTATACAAATATTATGAATATAGAAACAGGATTTCCATCCCCTGCCCAGGGATTTGAAGAAGAAACTATAGATTTTCAGCGTCTCCTCATAAAACATCCGGCTGCAACCTTCTGCATGAAGATGGCACGTACGCTTCCAGAATACAGTCTGTTCAAAGGTGACATCCTCGTTATTGACAGAGCCTTATCTCCAAAAGATGATAGTCTTATAGTTTACAGTTTTGGCGGAGTGTTCTGCTGCGGTATTCTCAGAGATGCCAGAAACAGATTTGGCACATCTTCATCACTGGAAGATCTGCAGTTTTTTGGAGTTGTTACAAATGTCATCCATAATACTTCACGCTGACTCCAACAGTTTTTACGCTAACTGCGAACGTATTTTCCGGCCTGATCTTTTCGGAAAACCAGTTATTGTTTTAAGCAACAATGACGGTATAATAATAGCCTTAACGCAGGAAGCAAAAAAAATTGGATTACATCGCGGAGATCCTTATTTCAAAGTCAAATCCTTGTGCCAGGCTGCAGGCGTTGCAGTTTTCAGCTCAAATTACACTCTCTACGCAGACATTTCCCGGCGTATTACATCTATTTATCTGGAATTTGCTCCAGATATAGAGCAATATTCCATAGATGAAAGCTTCCTGTTTTTTCCGAAGTTCTCATTAAAAGAGATTAAAGACATCTCCATAGAACTTAGAAATCGTGTTTTAAAAGAAACAGGTATGCCTATATGTGTTGGAGGAGCTTACACAAAAACAATCGCTAAGTGGTACAACAAACATGCAAAGCCTTTTGGCGGTGTCTACATTTATGACGAAACAACATTCGACAGTCAGCTGGAACAAACTCCTGTCGAAGACATCTGGGGCATAGGCATTAAGAAGGCAGAGAAGCTACATCATGCTGGAATAAAAAATGGGCTCCAGCTAAAAAACATGCCCCTTGATATGGCAAAAAAAATGCTTACTGTAACAGGAGTTGCAACGGTTCAGGAGCTTAACAACATTCCCTGTATCGATAAAATCTGCAGAACTCAAAAAGATGTGGTCATTTCCAGCAGACAGTTCAGCAAACGTGTTTATGATTTTGAAACACTATCATGTGCCTTAACCAGATACACGGAAAATGCTGTAGAAAAAATGCATCTTCAGAGCTGTGAGGCAGGCAATATAAACGTATACATATCAACCTGCTGGAGCTTTGACAAAGACGACAACAGAACCATTCCTTACGCAAATGGAGCTGCGGCAAAATTCAGCACCAGAACATGCTATTCACCAGAAATAATCAAAGCCGCCCTGACATGCTTAAAAAAAATTTTTCGTCCAGGCTTTGGCTATAAGACAATGCTGATTACACTAATGGATCTAGCCCCTGCAAATCAACAGCTGGAGTTTTTTAGAGACAATCAGATGGATCAGGCAAAACGGCGTCTTATGCAAAACCTTGCTGAATTGAATTACAAATACGGCAGAGGTACACTTACAGTATCATCCGGTTTAAAGTCCACAGGATGGGAAATGAAGCGAGATCTTTTAAGTCCATGCTATACAACGCGACTTACAGATATTCCGGAAGTATGGTAAAATAAAAGAGTTATGGAAACAAAGCTTCGTAAAAATTTGACTAATTTTGAAGTTATAGATTATATCCAGAAGGATATGACTTTTAACAGAAAAATGGCTTTTGGCGACATGATTGAATACATCAAGGGAGAAATAAATATTTACATGCACCCTTCGTCAATCGATGTTACTGAAGGAGAATACAACAACATCATTGCCAAAAAAAAGCTGCGTCTGGTAACAATTACAACAGAAGGATTAAAAGTAATTATCAGAGAAAAAATTACAGAAACTGCAGATATTAAATTCATTCCTTTAGATGCAGATTCCATGATTTCCGGCGAAAAAGCTTCCCAGGAAGAACTGGCAGAAATATAACGCCCATAGCTTCAAAGGGGAACAAGCTTCAGCTAGTTTTATATTATCCTCTCGGAGCTTTAGCTGGATCAATTGGTAAACCATTCTGGAACACCATGAGATTTATCTGAGACTTAGAAGAATAGCTGTCAATTCCAGCTGTACCAATCTGACTCTTAAAGTCAATGTATTCGCCCTTGCTTACAAGAACTTTTCCAAGCCCCGTATATGCATAAATGTGTCCGGTTTTGCTTTGAATAAATACAACATTACCAAAACCTCTGTAAGTTCCACTGAACATTACAGTTCCTGATTTTATTGCATTAACAGATTCATCTTTTTTTGCAGAAAGAGCAACTCCACTCACCTTTCCGTTTACATAAGTAACTTCAGGTTTATTAACTGGCCACAGAAGATTTGAATCACCTTTTTTATTTGAATAATTGTGAGTATCAATAACAGGAGCAACTGGAGTTTTTGCGGAAGTGACGGTTTCAGTAGTTGATAATTTATTTTCTGAAGATTTACCAGGAACCTTAATTATTGCTCCGGCTTTAAGAGCCTGAGATCCGTCTGTATTATTAAGGGCATAAAGCTCTTTAACATTAATAGAGTAATTTCTGGCAATACCATACCATGTATCACCTTTTTTTACAGTATAAATATCGGAACCAGAAGTAACAGAAGATTTTTCAGTTGTTTTTACAGGAGTCTGTGTTGCTGCTGGATTTGATGTTTTCTGATCAGAGACACTGCCGCTAACAGGAATTGTGAGTTTCTGACCAACTTTGATTCCAGTGCCATCAATTTTGTTTAAATCACAGATGGATTGAATTGTGCTGTTATATTTTTTACTGATGGAATAAAGAGTTTCCCCTTTTTCTACAACATGAACTACATCAGCATTTACAAAAGCTGTACAAATACAAGAAACAGATGCAATGATTAATATTTTTTTGATTTTTTTAAAAAAAAGTCTTTTCATAGCCTTTTAATTCTCGGCATAAAAGGTTATGGACATAAATCAAATAACTAATTATTTACAAGATCTTCAAAGATTGTTCGTATATCAATACCGTTAATAATCTTGCCTTTTTCGTATCCGTTTATTGTATGCTCTTTTCCGGAACGTAAGTGTTCACTTGTAATACCGAATTTAATGGAACTGTCTGCTTCTATAAGTGCACTCATATGATCAGCGAGACGAACCGTGCGGCCATCAACCGGATTATATTCATCAGAATTATATTTCTGGTTAAGCTCATCCCATTCAACATGAAGCATTTCAGGTTTATTGCCATTTTTTACAAGTATTCTGTTTGCAAACTCATCACTGATAAAATAAAGAATTTCGTCTTTATATGATTCATCCATAAGAGGAACAAGTTCTCTTTTTACAATTTCATCTTCAATTTTTTTAACTATATTAGGAAGTTCATCAGTGGCCTGTTTTACAGGAGAAATAATATCTCTGGTAACGGCTTCCGGTAAATCATGAAACAGTGCAGAGAAAAAATCATTATAAAGTCTCTTGTCAGACATTTTAATGCCAGTTGATCTCATTAAAAGAATAGTAATTACAGCTACAAAATAGCAATGACCAAGAACGCTTGTTTCTGGAACACGAGGAGTCTGATTCCATCTTGTCTGAAATCTTAACTGCTCTATCATCATTATAAAATCAAAAGGTCTCTGTCTTGTAACAAGAAGCTGCATTCCCCGAAGGTCAAGAAACTGTTGTATATCTTCATTAAGTTCCTTTCTAATCTGTACAATTCGCTCTTCTTCGTTTACACATTCCAGCATCTGAAGTTCCCGAAGAGATGAAAATTTATGGGCAGCTGTTAAAATTCTTGAAGAAAGAACAAGATTTTCCGGCATAGAAAAATTTCCGGCAGTACGACCTATATAGATGGTAAAGTCAGAATAAAATTCCTTATCGTCAATTATGTCCTTATATTGTTTTAATACCCATTCATTCAGCTTAATGTATTCCTTCGGAAACTGTTTTTTTATCATCTGCTGAACAGGACTTTTTATATCACAAAGAGCAATTTTTTTAAGAAGTTCAAATATTGAAGCGTAAATAATCCAGTTCCAGTCAACTTTTTTGCCGGCCGCTTCTTCATATTTTCCAATAATGTAGGCTGCAACCATTCGTTCTGCAGCCTTATCCATTTCAACAATTTCAAAAGGACGAATTAAATCATTCCATCTCTGAATTGAAAAACCTTCAAATAATTTGAGAATAAGCTTAGTGTTCAACATATAATTCTTTAGCTGGCAATTCCGGATTTATGGTCAGATTCCATTTTTTCTTTCCATACAAGAGCTTTTTTCTTAACCTCTTCAGCTTCATCTTTCATGTTAATTAAAAGCTGAAGTCTGCGTAATGCAATAAGATAATTGATTGCAGAACGCATATCATCCAGACGATGAGTAGAAAGTTCATAACGGTCACGATACTGAGTTGCTGACTGATCAAGAAGACGCAGAAGGAGACGAATGTAAAACACAGTATTATCGTAATCAGGAGAGCGTGGTTCAAAATAATCCTTGCAGGCCTGTTTTAAATTCAAAAGATTTTTTGCAACTGTTGTAAAACGACCTTGCAGTTCAACAAAAGACCATTTCCACTTTGTATTTTCACCGAAGGCATCAATTAAAAGACGAATTGAAAGTCCAAGCTTTTTAACAAGGTAAAACCGCTTCTCAAGAGGTGTGTTTTCAATCTCAGCAACTTTATCTTCAATTTCCGAATACTGACAGTCAATAAAAGAAGTAACTATATCTTCAAGATAAATAACTGCTTTATAGAGGGCTTTTCTGGCATCATTTAAGGCATCATTGTTTTTTGTTTCCAGGAGTTCAACAGAAAGATTGTTTACATTAATCCATATTGTGGCAATATGAATCTGTTCTTCACAAAGCATCAACTTCTTATATCCTATTCCTGAAGTATCTTTCTGAATAAGATTAAGCATATTCTTTTCTTTATCAAGAATTTCTTTAATCGAGTCTTTGTAAGGTGCTATTTTGATATTAAAAAGCTCTCTATTTTCTGCGGAAATCTTTGCCATCAATTGCCTCCCGTACCGGAAAATTTTTGAAGCATAGCCCTGGCATGATCCAGTGATTCCTGACTGAATGAATCTCCTGAAAGCATTCTTGCAATTTCTTCAACTCTTGCATCTCCAGATATTTCCGTAACACTTGTGTGAGTTGTTCCATCGCTGACAGTTTTGGCTATCTTCATTTGATTATCGGCATAAACACCAATACTCGCTAGATGTGTTATACATAAAATCTGACGATTTATAGCAAGATTTTTCAGATGCTGTCCCACAGAAACTGCAACTTCACCACCGATTCCAGTATCAATTTCATCAAAAACAAGTGTTCCAGTTACGTCACTGGCAGCAAGAACTGTTTTTAAGGCAAGCATAACACGACTAAGTTCACCACCGGAAGCAATTTTTGCCAGACCTTGAAGTGGATTACCAGGATTTGCAGCTATAAGAAACTCAATATCGTCAATTCCATAGGGACCACACTTCTGTTCCAGAACTGTTCCATTTTTTTCTGAAACCTTTACAGCAAAACGAGTATCTTTCATTCCCAGGGTCTTAAGGATTGAAACAACCTGCTCTGACATTTTATCAGAGGCAGCTTTGCGTCGATTTGAGATGTCTTTAGCTTCTGAATATACCTTTTTCTCAAGCTCGGAAATTTCATTCATCAGCTGTTCTTTATTAAATGAACCGGAGGTCAACTCTAAAAGTCTTTTTTCTGCATCTATTCCAAACTGAATAACTTCAGCCAGTGGAGCGTTTACAGAAGAAGCATATTTCTTTTTAAGATTATAAATTAAAGTCTGTCGTTCCTGAACAAAAGCCAGCCTCTCCGGGTCAAAAACAAGTGAACGAATGTACTGAGAATACTCATTGGACAAATCGCTTAATTCATAAAAGGCACTTTCCAGACGGGAATCCAGCTTTTCAAGATTTTTATCAAGCCCTGATGCGTGTTGTGATGTGGTTCTGATTTTTTTTAAGATGTTTACAGCACCACTTCCAGATTCACCTTCAAGTGCATCAGAAATTTGCTGAATATCCTCATAAAGTTTTTCAAATGAAGAAAGCTTTGTTTCTTCTTCATCAAGTTCAACATCTTCTTCCGGCTTCAACTTTGCTTCTGTTATTTCCTGTACCGCAAAAGTTAAAACTTCAATCTTCTGTTCTCTTGATTTATCATCAGAAACCATTTCATCCAGAATCTTTCTTTTATTTACAAGTTCTGAATAAAGTTCCGTAAAAGAGGAAACTTTATCATTAAGCCCGGCATAAGAATCAAGATATTTTCTGTGTTCTCCTACTTTCATAAGAGACTGATGTTCATGCTGACCATGAATATCAACCAGAAAACTGCAAAAGGAAGCCAGATCGCTTCGTGTTACAGGTGTATCACCGATCCAGGCACCGGATTTACCGTTATCCCTTACAGCACGGCGAATAAGAATTCTATCATCTTCACTATCAATACCATGCAAATAAAGCCACTCTGCAGCAGATTTGATATTTTCTTCATTAATTGAATCAGGATTTCTTAAAGGAGATGAAAGCCCTTTTATATAAAAAATCCCGCTTACCTGAGCCATTTGGCAGCCGGTTCTTATCTGTTCAACACCACCCTTTCCTCCAAGCAGAAAAGTAAGGGCTCCTATCAACAGGGACTTTCCGGCACCTGTTTCCCCAGAAAGAACAGTAAAACCATCCTTAAACTCAACAAGTGCGTTATCAATGAGAGCAAAATCTTTTATTTTAAGTTCTTCAAGCATTAGGTCCTCCAGACCAGTTTAATTTCTGGCGCAGTGCGTTGTAGAATTTTTTCTGTGTACAACCTACAAGCAGTGCTTTATCTTTAGTCTGGCGGATTTTTACAGTATCACCTACATGCAGATCAATAGGAATCTGACCATCAACCGTAACAATAACATCGCTTACACGTGATGGAAGAATCTGAATTTCAAGTTCAACTTCAGGACTTAAAACTACTGGTCTACTGGAAAGGCTGAAAGGATTAATTAAAGTAAGACACATTGCATCAATATAAGGATCGATAATAGGTCCTCCGGCACTTGCCGAATAAGCAGTAGATCCTGTTGCAGTAGCAAGAATTACACCGTCAGCAACGAATGTGCCAAGAGGTGTTTCTCCATAATTGATGTTGAATTTAATTGTATGTGCTGAATTTTTTGCACTAATAACGATGTCGTTGAGACTGGTGGCAGAAAATCTTTTTGTGTTATTTCCAAAGATTTCTGTCTGAAGCATATTTCTTTTTACAATAAGGGAATTACCATCAAGAAATTTATGAATCTCAATTTTCCAATCTTGTTTTTGAACTGATGCTATAAAACCAAAAGTACCAAAATTAATAGGTATAATAGGAATTCCCAGAGGAGCACAACCTCTTGCTGCAAAAAGAACGGTTCCATCCCCCCCAAGAGTAATTACAAAGTCAAATCCGCTGAATGGATACTCTTCTGAAAAGCCATTAAAAAGAAAAATCTGACCTGCAATACCGATTGTTTCAAGATACTCCTTGATTTCACAACCCATTGCCTTTGATTCTTCTTTGTAGGTATTAACGATTATTAAACATCTTACCATTTATAAACGTTCTCCTAAAACTAGCTTATGGAAGAGTTACAAGAACCTTTGCAATTTTTTCTGCAGCTTCCGAACCAAGTCTTGGGTACAGAGGAAATAATACAGTACGAAGACTTAAAGCTCTTGCAGTTTTGTACATAGAGGCTTCATCTTCTTCAAGATGTGCAACTACACTGTCTTCATAAGCATATTGAATTTCTATATCTTTTTTTGCAGCATATTGTTTAGCATCTTTGAAGCTTCCGTTCAAAACAACAGGAAAAGACCAGATTGTTGAACTATTATCCGCTCCACGAACAAAAGTCCTGTTTTTACTATTCAGCAAACTTCTCTGAAAAACAGCGTATAGATTCTTACGGGCCTGTTCATTTCTGTTAAACTCTTTTAACTGAATCCAGGCTAGAGCACTGTTAATATCTGGTAAAACGTCAGTTCTTGGAGCAAGATCTGTATATTTCTTTAGTACAATCCATTCCCGGCGCTGGGGAGCCATCAAAACTGCTCCGCCGCCACCTGTAACGGAATCAAATTCTTCAAGTCCTAGGATTGTAAAAAGACCAAAACTTCCGGCTTTTCTGGAAGGGGCTTTTTTACCTGAAGAGTCAGAAGTTTCCTCCACAGAATCTTCAGGAAGACATGCTCCTATTGAATGTGATATATCCTCTATTACAGGGATTCCCAGAGCAACGATTTCTTCAATATCTGGAAGAATTCCCATTGTTTCATGAAGAATAAGCAAACGTCCACCCTTTCTGATACCATCTTCAACGATAGAAGAATTTACCAGACCAGTGGATTCATCAACATCCAGAATGAGAGGTTTATAACCCAGATTTTCCACAGCCGATTTTTGCCAGACCGGAGCCAGGGCACTTATCATTATAGCTGTATCTTTTTCCAGATCCAGTGCCCTTAATGCATAGGACAAAGCAATAGAAGGACTTCGGAATGCAACTGCTCCATCACAGCCTGTAAATTCTTTTAAAGTCTGTATAAAACGTACATTTAACTCACCCGGGCCAATTTTTTCATCAACCATACAAGTAAGAACCGCGTCCATTTCCTTCCTGCGGATTGTAGAACTGAAAGTCTGAATCATTATAAACCTTTTTAACTGACTATATTTTTAACTGTTTTTATTCGTTATCAAAAATTTTCTGAAGTTCTTTTGGATTAAAGAGTTTACGGATATCAAGCATAATAAGATAATGATCATCCTGTCGGATAACACCACGAATATATTCTGTACCGATTCCGCTGATCATCTGAGGAGGATCCTTAACATCTTCCATGTTAATTGTTACTACACGGGCAATTTTATCGATAATAATACCAATTTTATTATTATCGATGTTAAGAATAATAAAACCGCCTTCAAATTCTTCATCTTCAGGAATTTCGAGTTTTTTAATCTGGAATCTTTTGTGAAGATTCATAACAGGAATGATTTCACTGCGCAGATTAAAAATTCCCTCAACATAATAAGGAGCATTTGGAATCTGACGCACTGCACAAACCTTTACGATTTCTTTTACATCCATAATGTCCACGCCATAAAGTTCATCACCAAGTTGAAATGTTACCAGCTGAATCTGTGTTCCTTCTGCCATATATAAGCACTCCTTATTAATTAAAATTAAACTCCGAGAATTTTGCGGGCTTCGATATAGTCTGCAATCCCCTGTGCAACCTTCTTTGCTTCTTTCATAGCAAGAACTACTGTTGCCGGCTTGTGAACTACGTCACCACCTGCGAATACACCCTTCTTAGTTGTCATACCATAAGGCTTCTGCTGAGTAATTACATATCCTGATTCATCAGCATCAATTCCTGTTGTAGAAGAGATTACCTGACCAGCAGGTTTTGAACCTACTGCAAGGAGAATCTTGTTACAAGGGAGAATCTTTTCACCTTCTGGAGTCTTAACTTTGAGACCTGTGACCTTACCGTTTTCGCCGATTACTTCAAGTGGAGCGTGTTCCCATGCGAATTCAACACCATCATTTACACAGCCTTCGTATTCTGCACGGGCAGCTTTCATGAATTCAATTGTCTTGCGGTAAGCACAAGTTACTTTTTTAGCCTTAAGCATTACAGCTGTACGACAAGCGTCCATTGCAACGTTTCCGGCACCAATTACGATTACTTCATCACCTTCTTCAACTGGAACTTCTTCACGACCAACATTGTTGTCCAGATAGAGGCGGTTCATACGAAGAAGATAGCTTGACTGAATTACACCCTTAAGGTCTTCACCTGGCATTCCCAGTCCTTTTGCAATTGCAGTACCTGTACCAATAAATACAGCGTCAAAGCCTTCTTCGAACATTTTATCGATTGTAATATCTTTACCAACTGTTGTATTGCAGACAAAAGTTACGCCGAGAGCTTCGATATTTTTAGTTTCGCGGCGAACTATTTCTTTTGGAAGACGGAAATCAGGAATACCATAAAGAAGAACTCCACCTGGTTCACCTTCATTTTCGTATACAACTACATTGAATCCTTTGCGGGCAAGATCACCGGCAACAGTAAGACCAGCAGGTCCTGAACCGATAACAGCAACCTTTCCCTGATCTTTTGCAACAAGTTTTTCGCTCGAAAGATGGTTTTCAGAATAGAAATCAGCAATAAAGCGTTCAATACGACCGATTTTAATTCCTTTACCAGCTTTTGCAAGAACACAATGACCTTCGCACTGATTTTCATGTGGACAAACACGTCCACAGATTGCAGGAAGATTGCTCTTCTGAGAAATAATACTATATGCTTCGCCCATGTTTCCCTGTGCAAGGGCATGATTAAACTTAGGAATTTCGTTTTCAATCGGACAGCCAGTACGACAGAGAGGTTTTGGACAGTTAAGACAGCGTCTTGCTTCCTGAACTGCTTCTGATATTGTGTAGCCTGGGATTTCTTCTTCCATTTATTGTTACCTCTTTAAATTAAACTAACTTATTCATTATATCTTCTAATACATATAAAATCAAATCTAATCTACAACAAACAGTGTTACTGCACCAACCCACTTTACCCCGGCAAGCTTTAACTCTTCACCACAGGCTTCCAGGGTACTTCCTGTAGTCATAACATCGTCAATAATAATAATTTTTTCCGGTAATGAACTTAAAAAATTCTGAATTCTATCTTTCCGTTTTAAAACATAAGATTTATGAATCTGATTCAGTCTGCTGATTCTGTTCATTTTTTTCTGCTGCTTTGTAGTCAGACGCTGAAGTACTTTTTCAACTCTAAATCCGTGTATAATTTTAAGATAAAAGCACAGCTCATCAATCTGATCCCAACCTTTTTTTCTTATCTTGCCAGGACGTGGTGGTACAGGAACAATTACAGGAAGTGCCTGATTTTTAAAAATATTTTTTATTCTGTCAGCACAAAGCTCTGCAAATAAAGGAGACATCAATCTTTTATCTTCAGTTTTCCATTGAAAAAGCAGTGTTTTCTTCCATAACCGATAGGTTGTTAATGGGAAGCAAAAATCAAGGCTTTTTAATACAGGCATCCTCCTGCAGGACGAGCACAATTCCTTTTCGCTTACCAGGGGCTTTCCGCAAATCCTGCATCTATTAGAAAAGTTTTCAAGTTTAAGCTTTAAAAAACATGACCTGCATAAAGGATAAATACCACTGTCCGAATTGCAGCATACACAATTTTCGCGCTCAGTAATTAAAGCAATAAAAGCACGAAAAAGATTTGCAATATACAAAAACTTTGAATAAACAAGATTAAAAAGTTTCATCTAACTGTATATTGTTTAAAAAAGTAAATAAATACAGTTTATTTCAAAAAAAAATCAGAATTATAAACCTGAAAGAGAAGATTTCCACCGCGAAATAAGCTGAAGAGCCTGCAGAGGTGTCATATTTTCTGGATCAGCAGAAAGAATCTCATTAATTACCATTTCTTCATCAGAAAACAAGCCTGGTGTTGTTTGAGCTTTTGGAACAGATTTTTCAACTGGCTTTGTTTCTGTAGTTATGTTAACCGATGCTTTTTCATGACATTCTGCTGCATTCTGAAGTGCCGAAAGAATCTGAGAGGCTCTGGAAATTACACTTTCTGGTACCCCCGCAAGTTTAGCAACATGAAGACCATAAGAATTTTCACTGGCACCATCTTTTATTTTACGAAGGAACACAACACTTCCAGAACTTTCAGAAACCGCCATACAGGCAAGTTTTAATGAGCTATGGTTTAATCTTGTAAGTTCGTGGTAATGAGTTGCAAAAAGAGTTTTACATTTAATGGTATTTAAAAGGTATTCACTGATTGCCCAGGCAATGGAAAGTCCGTCTTCAGTGGATGTTCCTCGGCCAACTTCATCCATTATTACAAGGGAATTTTCCGTAGCGGACCTTAGAATATTTGCAGTTTCTGTCATTTCAACAAGAAAAGTTGACTCACCCCGGGCAAGGTTATCACTAGCTCCAACACGACAGAAGATTCTGTCCACGATTCCAATATGAGCACTGGAAGCAGGAACAAAAGATCCTGTCTGGGCAAGCAAAGCAATCAATGCATTCTGTCGCAGGTATGTACTTTTACCTGCCATATTTGGTCCCGTAATAAGGTTAAACGAGTTTGGAATTTTATCATTAAAATCCCTGGCCCCACAAATTGAAATATCATTCGGAACAAATTCCCCGCCCGGAAGATGAAGTTCCACCACCGGATGACGTCCACCTTTTATTTCAAACACAGTGGAATCATCAATTTGAGGTTTTACCCACCCATGCAAAATTGCAGAATAAGCCATGGAAGCAATTACGTCAGTATAAGCTGCCTCTCTGGAAGTCTGTAAAAGATATGGAATTTCCTTACCAATCAGGCTGCGAACTTCAATAAAAAGGTCCCTTTCGAGCTGAATAATTCTTGAACCCGCTTCATTTAATTCATGTTCCAGTTCCTGAAGCCGTTCGGTTGTATATCTTTCTGCATTAATAAGAGAACGTCTTAAAATAAAATGAGACGGAACCTGCTGGAGTTTTCCTTTTGTAATTTCTATGTAATACCCTGCGTTATTGTTATTTTTGATTCGCAGATTTGCAATTCCGGTTTTTACCTTTTCTTCTTCGCAGTAGTCCTCAAGGATTTTGTTAAAGTTTGTCTGGACATTTCGCCAATGATCAAGTTCTTCTGACCAGCCATCTTTAATCAGTCTGCCTTCGGTAAGAGATGTGGCAGGATCCTCAAGAATTGAATTATCAATAAGCTGAATGATTTTTTCGGCAGTTTCTACATCAGATTTTGCAAATCCTCTTGATTCAACAAGATTTCTTACACAAAGCCATGATGAAAGACTGCATTTAAGAGCCTGTACATCCTTTCCGTGGGCCCTCTCCATTGCTACCCGACCAGCTAGACGTTCAATATCAAGAATTGATTCAAGCCCTTCCCTGACAGTATCCATCAGCCTTCTATTTTCTGTAAAAAGTTCAATATGCTTTTGCCTTTTGCAGATTTTTTTAGAATCCGTAAGTGGATAATTCAACCAGGAAACAAGAAGACGTTTACCCATGGCAGTCTTAGTATGAGAAAGACATTCAAGAAGAGAAAACTGGGAAGTTCCATCACGAAGATTTCCTGTAATCTCCAGGTTACGTCTGGAAGAATCATCTATAATTATATATTCACTGTCTTTATATACTTTTATGCCATTTACATGAGGTGCATTTGTCGTTGCTGTACGCAGAAGATAATCAAGGAGAAATCCAGCTGGGCCGGTTTCTGCTGATTCATCAGAAAGTGAAAACCCTTTAAGACTGGTAGTTCCAAACTGCTTTAAGAGACGTTTTGCAGAAAGTGCACTATCAAAATTCCAGTCAGGATAATACGAAACAGAAATATTATCTTTAACTGAAAGAACTTCCTGAACAGCATTATCAGAACGCAAACTATCGGGTAGCAGAAGTTCCCTTGGATTGGAACGTCCAAGTTCTTTTGCAAAATTTTCAGCCATTTCAGAAACGTTCCAGCTTGTAGCAAAAAAGTCAGCCGTTGTTACATCAAGATATGCAAAGCCGACCTGCTTACCGTAAACAGCACAGGAAGCAAGGAAGTTGTTAGCACCGCCATCCAGATATTCGCTTTCAACAGCTGTTCCCGGTGTAATTACTTCGATTACTTTCCTTTCTGTAAGTCCCTTTCCTTTTGCGATTTCTCCAACCTGCTCACAGATAGCAATTTTTTTTCCAAAACGAAGAAGTCGCGCAATGTATATTTTTGCAGCATGGTAAGGAATTCCACACATTGGCTGGGATCCACGATGAGTCAACGTAAGATTCAGCAGCCGTGAAACCATTACTGCATCTTCATTAAACATCTCGTAAAAATCACCAAGTCTGAAAAAAAGCACTTCGTTTCTGTATTCATCCTTTATGGATTGATACTGAAGCATAAGAGGAGTTACTTCCGCTGTCTCTGCTCTTTTCTGGACTGATCCGGCAATAACCTGATCTTTTGATTTAGCCATTTGGATTTACATACCAAGTTCAGCAATAACTTTTTCTGTAATATCTACAGAAGGACTGTACCAGAGAACTGCATTTGCCTGCTGAAGACTTAAAATCATACTGTAACCTTCATTTTCTGCCACTTTTTCCAGAACAGAATAAAGTTTTTTATAGAAGGAATCCGAATTCTGAAGGGATTTTTTTAATGATTCCAATTCTACATTCTTAGCATTTGTATATTCTGTAAGAAGATCAGTTTTCTTTGTAATTTCGTTTTCAAGTCTTGCTACCTGAGAATCATTACCATTCTTCTGGTACTCAACTTTCTGATTTTTAAGATTCTGTATTTCTTCAGTTTTTTTATTAATTTCATTCTGAAAGTCAGCTTTTTTCGATTCAAAGTTTCTTACAGGAGCTGAATTTCGAAAATATGCCTGATAAACCCGGGCAGTATCAACTACACCAAATCTTGTAATCTGCTGAGCAAAGCATCCGACTGCAGTTGAAACAGCCAAGAAAATTACTAATGCTAACTTTTTCATATATCAAACCTCAACTTATGAAAGTTACTTGTTTACAATATTAAATGAAAGTACAAACTTCCAGTTTTTATCCCAATGCCAGTTTCCATCACCCTTTCCAAATTTATCAGAAGAGTTAACAGAACCAAACTTACCTGTATTTGCAAACAGAAGTCTCAATGGGAACTGTGGAATTGAGAAACGGATTCCAGGACCTGTACTAAAGAAAATATCTGTCTTTTCGATTTCTGAAAGCTTTGAAGGCTTATCTGTTATAACAGCTGCATCACCAAACCAGTCAAGAGCAAGAACACCAGGAACCAATGGCATACGAAGTTCAACAGTATTACTCCAAAGTGCTTCACCACGCTTCTTATTGTAGATATTTGTCCATCCGCGGGCGTTAAACATACCATCAATGTATAATTTGCTTGAGTTACCAATACCTGTATCATTTACTGGATAAAGAAGGCTTAATCCAGTGTATCCGGCAAGAACAAGTTTCCAGTTCCAGGTTTCTGTAATTGGCAGATTGATTAAAGTAAAATACTTTTCAAGCTTTGTATCGCTGCGAAGGAAAAATTCATTTTCCAGTGGAGTAAGACCATACCATGTAAGTCTCTGACTTGCAAACCAGCCGCTGGAAGGATCGTAATTTATATCGCGGTCATCAACAGAAATAGATGTCCATATTGAGTTAGACAATCCCCACTGGTTTGCATAATCTGCAATAGTAGAATCTACAGGAATATATACATTTTCATCGTAAACATTATTTACAAGGCTTCCGTTAATACCGGCACTGGCTGAAATAATAGCCCAAATTGGTGTCCATCGACGACCAACAGAGAATCCAAGACTCCAAACCCACCGTTCATAATCCATGTAATAATCATCATCGTTAACAACACCTTCTCCATCAACCTTAAGACGGAGACAGTTTGAGCTTGAATGTGAAAAACTTGTACTTACAGATGAAGAAACAGGATATCCCCAGAGCCAGTTTTCACCAAAACTTAACGAAACAGACTGCTCATCTGTAGCGACAGTAGAACTGGCACTGATTGATTTACCGCTTCCTCTAAAGTTAGAATCCTGCCACTTAACAAAAAGTGCAAAAGGAAGATCATCCGGATCCGAAACTCCGGAGAATGTTACACCGAATTCAATGGAAGTAGTTGACTGCTCATCCACAGAAAAAACAAGATTTACAAGATTGTCTTCAGATCCTGGAATTACATCAGGAACAACGGCACTGAAATACTGAAGATTATAAAGATTTCTCATTCCAGTTGTAATTTTTGCTTTAGAAAAGATGTCCCCTGCTTCAATTGGAATTTCACGGCGGATTACATATTCTTTTGTACGGGAATTACCTTTAATTGCAATGCTTTCTACGTGGCTTCTAACAGATTCAACAATTTTAAAATTGTAAGAAATTACCCTGTTATTAGAATCTTTTAAAGGAATCGGCTGAAACTGATTTGATGTATAACCATTTTCGTAATACAGATCAGCAATGGCCATAATAGATTCCTGGAGTTTTGAATTATTAAAAACGGCACCAGTCTTAAGTTTTATCAGACCAGAAAGTTTTTCGCTGTTAAAGATTGAATTTCCGGTAAAAGTCATACCGCCAAAAACATACTGAGAACCTTCATTTACTATAAATGTGAGGATAAGTTCATCCCTGTTTTTCTTTTTATTGATATTTATATCTTTTGTAACATCAATAACTTCAGCATCTACATAACCGATATTCTGGTAGTATGAAAGAATTGCCTGTTTATCCATTTCAAGATCTGATTCCTGGAATGCACCCTTATTTACCAGACCGGCTTCCTTTAGTTTAAGTTTACTTTTAAGAGTCTTTGAAGAAACGATTCTGTTTCCACGAAAATCGATTTTAGAAATTACTGTAGAACGACCTTCATCAACTTTAAAATTAACCTCAACACCCTTTGGTGTTACTTTTGTAGAAGAACTTACAGTGACATTTGTAAAGCCTTTTCCAAGATACATATCCCTGAGGGCACGTTCATCCAGCAGAACTTTACTTTCGACAAATATATCTTTTTCTTTTACAGAAACAGCTTCTTTTAATTCAGCTGTACGTACCTGTCTGTTTCCAGAAAATGTTACTCTCGTTACAGAAGGCCGTTCAACAACTGTAAAAACAATTTCTACAGTGTTTTTTCTTGGATCTCCAGGCAATGCCTCTGGTGCAATATCTTCAAAAAAGTCTGTAGAATCAATACGATCAAGAAGATCCCCAAAAACATCATCTGAGAATTTTTTACCGACAAAGCTACCTGTAATTCCATCAAGTTCTTTTGAATCAACATGCTGAAGATTCTTGAACTTTACGTTTTTAATAAGTTTTCCATAATACCATTCTGAATCAGACTCCTGTGCAGAAGACTGTGCAAAAACAAAAGATGGTACAAAAATTGAAATCAATAAACAAAAAAGTAAAGCGGCTTTATAACGCTTGAATGACATAGTTTCTCCTAAATCAGAATGAATGTTTCCATGATAAGGTAATTGATGTTGACGGAATCCATAAACTATTACGGATGGCCTCGAGATCTGGTGCAACACCTAAACGAATATTTACATAAGGGGATTCCATTTCAAGCCCAAACTGAGGCTGAAAAACAAGACCATTCACGGTATCGCTGTCTCCCACTTTTGTATCGTCATAGTTCCAGTGCATCAAGGCATCGACATACATCGCACTACCGAAGTATTTACCAATATAAACAGTGGAGTTATCAAAAAAGTTACCAAAACTCATCTGCTTATTGGAAGATTTATCGATAGTCTGCTTTACCGCATTCTGAAGAACATTAGTTCGTATTGAAAATATATCAAAATTACAGGCTTCACGCAATGTATTCTCAATTCCTCGCATTACCGTTGCCTGAACAAGATAGTCACCGCCAGCACCTGCCAGAGAAGCAACATTTTCTGAATCCGCAGAAATAACCTGACCTAAAAGTTCAAGAATTTCAGTTTCGGATCGGGCAGGACTTGAAGAAAGCCTTGGATTGAACTGGCTCAGCTTTTGTGCATTAGCACTAAGGATGATATTTACCTGAGCACCGTTGGCATCCCGTTCCCTTGTTTCTGCCCGTACTGTTATTCTAGGGTCAAAATTGTCCTGGGTTTCATTAAACTGAACACGTCCCTCTTTCATATAGAAGTTTCTGTTTAACCAGACTACTTCTCCACCACGAAGCTTTACATCACCTCTGGCTCCAACGCCTCCGTTTCCTGTATCAATAAACAATTCCAGGGAAGATCCGGGAACAACAAGTCCTCGCAGTACAGGATTAAGCAGAATCTGAACTTTATTGTTTACAAGAATATTCAGATCAACCACAACACGGTCATCACTTTCTTCTTCAGATTCATCGTCCGACATCTGGGTTATTACTTCGATTTCCGATTTTTCACCTATAATATCACCTTCAAAAACCATACTGGCAGGTGCAAGGTGAATTCCCATATCAAATCCGGCGTTACCTTTATAGTGAATAAATGGAAGAACTATATCTACAGGGACGTAGTGATCTTTTTCTGTAAGAATATCCACATCCAGTACATCAATTCCCCACCGGTCAAAATTAACATTCAGGCCTATGGTGACAGGATTTTTATCAAGAGTGAACAAAGTTGGTTTTACCTTAAAGGAGTTCTGACCAGCCGTTGCAAAAACTTTATCAGCTCTGAACATTTTTTTTGAAACAAACGGCACATAAAATTCAGCTTTTGAAACAGACACAGCACCAGTAAATTCCGGATCAGTCACAAGTCCCGATATTTTTACAGCACCAGTAAGTACACCTTCATTAAAGTTAACTGCAGGAATATTGAATTTCTGTGAAACTTTTTTAAGGTCAGCGTGAATACCTGTAACACTGAGATCAAGATTATTTGCTTCAACCTTACCAGAAAGATTAAAGTCCAGAACCGAGCTGCTTCCTGAATTTGCAGAAACTGCACCATTATTAAATACAGCAGTAATACCTTTCCCACCGTCAGAAATTACAGATATTTCAGAATTATTTTTGTTTACGGTTATATCCAGATGATTACTTTCCGGGAAAAAGGTTCCCGTTACTGAAGCGGATTTTATGCTGGCTATAAAGCTGGCAAATTTGTCAGAACCTGTGGCAAGACTGTAAACATTCACTTCCAGAGGAATTGAAAAATTCCGCTCAAGAAGTTCCCCTTTTACAAGGCCCTTAGCTTCTCCTTTCATGTTATGGTAATCAAAAGTTGCAGACAACTGTTGTGCAGTTACAAAGCTCCATCGTGCAGATACGTCAGAAACTGTAAGACCTGTATCATCGTAAACGGCGTTTCCAGAAACTGTTGCAATTTCTCCACCAGCAATAGCTGTGGCTTTATGAAGGTTTAAGGTTACAAACGGATTCGCGATTGTTCCGGAAGCAGAAAAATCAGCACTTACACCACACTCTTTCCCCTGCCCTGACAAAAATCTACCAAGTATAAAGTCCTGAAGGCTACCCTGTGCAGACAGATAGAATCCATTCTGCAGGGCATCGCCGGAAAAAGGAAGCTTCTCTGGATTAGTAAATTCAGCATTCAAAGAAATTGTTTCAGAGGCTGTAAGACTTGTAGCAGAAAGAGATATTATTATTGAATCAAGAATACTGTCATTTATATTCCAGACGCCATCTGCCTGCCCATCAAGTGCTGAGTATGAATCTGAATAAGCAATCTTTGGGAAAGAAAAGCCGTATTTATTTACGGAGCCAGAACAAACCAGATGTGGCTTGATGATAATTTTTCCCGCAGGTTCATCAATATCTAAGTTTTCTATTTCTACTTCAAAACCGCTTTTATCATTCCAGGTAAAGTTTGTATTTGTAGTGGCAGCTACAACAGTATTTTTTATAGCAATAGGAAGGGATGTAAAATCAACGGTGCCACTTAAATTTTTATCAAATTCAACCGCAGCTGCAAAACCGTAATCTCCCGAAACGTTAAGAAAGTTTCGGTTATAAGATCCGGAAAAATTATAAGGAAGTGAATTAAGAATCAGCTCAGTATAAAAGTTAAAGTCCTGAAATGATCCGTTAAAATCAAGACCTGCAGACATATGTGCAGATTGATCTCCAAACTGAAGGTTTAGATTACTCAAGTTTACAGTCTGGTTTGAACCGTCAATTGCCAGAGTCAAAAGTTCCCTTTCCTTTGCAGTATTTGCCACCAGTACAAGTGGCGAGTTAAAAGTGAATGTTTCAAAATCCGTTGTTAAATAAACCTCATTACTGATGATGTAAGAGGAAACAGCCTGGGAAATTCCTTCTGCAGAACTTATGCCATCCTTACCAAAAAACGCACCAGACAAAATAATACTGTCCATAAACATGTCATTTATAACAACCGAAGCCTGAACGACTTTGTCATTTCCCGTAAGGTAGCTTCCGTCAATTTTTATATGACCGCTTTGATCATAATCGGCATGGGAATAATCGTCACATTCAAAAACAAAATCTACTGAGCCGGCTGTCGGTAAAACTGTAAGTTGAAGAGCTGTAAAACTTTTGCTGTCCATAAAAAACTGAGGTGCAAAGCACATAAAACCGTTTTTGTAAGGATCTACATAAACCTCAGTCTGAAGCACCCCACCATTTTCAAGAATCATGTGATCAAGGGTAAAAACACCTTCCGGCTGCATTTCCTTAAGGTCAAAGCTTCCCTGGTACGAAGCTTCAAGACGACTACCATTAACTCCAGAATCATTAACGGTGATAGTTCCGTTATTACAGTCAATACTCCAGAATAAAACCTCTTCCGCATTTAAAAGATTTTTTGATAACCGTGCATTAAGATTCGAAGTAAAATTAATATTGTCCACCAGGTTTTCTTGATCTGAGTAATCCACAGTGCCTTTAAATTTTCCGGACACAAGGGTTCCCCTGATTTTGGAAATTAAAGAATTTGAATTTCTGATCCTGATAAGGCGAAAAAGGTCAAAATCCTCTGCACTGGCAGACAGACTGACTGTCTGATTTTTTAAGTCAGCTTCACTTAAAATTGAATATGGCAGGGAATTTCTTAGTGTTCGTGCAACAATCCTGTCATCATCATAATTTACAAGAAGTTCCAGACGGGAAATTGAATAATCGGCCCTTGTATTTTCTGACAACTTTATTAAAAAAGAGCTTCCATCAAGATTCTGGAAAACAGTCCCGGAAACGGAAAAACCGCAGGCCATAAGACTGCGGTAATCATTCTGCTTCAGATACTCAGTTTTGTATTCAAGTCTGCCGGATGTCTTTATGGATACCCCGTTCTGGATATTCATGGTCTTTTCCAGCATTATGCTTTTTATAGTGGCTGTAAAATCATTGTTAAAGTCCTGATAATGCAGACTTAAATTTTTCAACTGAAGCGTGAATGGAATTTCCAGCGTTCGGTCATACCAGGGCAAAACCGTCTTTTGCTTCCGGGTTTCCTTCTCAGTTTTTTTCGTTAAGTGTTTTATTTTGTCTATAATGTCCTGATCTTTTACTGCATCATATTCAACGGTAACTCCATCCAGAACAAGTTTTTTAACACCTGTTAAAGGTTCTTTTGATATAAAATCACGAAGCGAATATGAAATCGTAGCCTTTTTAATTTCAATCAGTTTTTTATCTGTTTCAGCATCACGAAGCACAATACCTCGAATATTTATTCCTGACAAAACTGATGGAGAAAGAGATCTGTAAGAAACTTTAAGTCCCGTTTTGGCATCCAGAAACTGTTCAACACGGGTCCCTTCAGACATAACTTTTGCATTTATACGTCTGTATACAGGATTAATAAGAGCAATTCCCGAAATTACAAGAAAGAGAAAAATTATACTGCTTATACTGGTGTTTAAAATTCGGGATCTCATGCTTTAAAATTTGCAGGATTTATACAAAAATACTGACACAATTCTAGTCAATTATCGGCATTTTTAATATATTTTTTGAGGGGATATAATAAGATGATATTAAAAAATTTCGTTGTTTTTGAAGGCATCGACGGTGCAGGAACTTCAACCCAGATTAAGGTTTTACAGAACAGACCTGAAGCTGACAGATTCTTTTTTACTACCGAACCAACAGACTGTCCTACAGGAAAATTTCTGCGGTCCATGCTCAAAGGCGAACTAACACTTGACCCAAGAACAAGTGCATATCTTTTTGCAGCAGACAGAGCAGAGCACCTTTACGGCACAAGCGGAACTAACTGCGGAATCGAAACCATTTGCAACCAGGGTAAAATTTGCATCAGCGACAGATATCTTTTTTCCAGCCTGACATATCAAAGCGTTACCTGCGGAGAAGATCTCCCCCGCCTCATAAACTCACCTTTTCCCCTCCCACAGCTGCTTTTCTTTTTTGAAATAGATCCGGAAATCAGCCTTAAACGTGTTGATGGCCGAGGTGAACGAGAAATTTACGAAAAGCTTGATTTCTTAAAAGCAACAGAAGAACGATACAAAAAAATTATGGATGAATATGAAGCCAAAAATACCGGCATGAAAATCATCCGACTTGATGCCAGCCTTCCAAAAGAACAGGTAAGTGCACTCATCTGGCAGGAACTAAAAAAAATCCTTTAGCTTTTAGCTTAATATTCTCCTAAATCAATAAAATCTTTTTCCGATAATCATAGTGTGAAAAAGACCTTTTTATTTATATTTACAGTTATTCTCCTGCTTGGGGCCGGTTCTCAAAAAGCTGATGCCTATGTTGTAAAATACAAGGAAGACTGGTACAGGCTTTTTCATGTCCACTATCAGCAGTACCCTGACGATGTAATGGAAAACATCTACTGGCTTGAAAAAGCTGCCAGAGCAGATTTCTGTAACCCGCTTTATGCACAGGCAAAAATTGAAAATGAACAAGATTGGGAAAAATACCGCTACCTTTTCATGATGCACATCAATTTAAAGCTGATAGAACAACACCTCAGGCTGGGAAGAATATACGACAAAAAGACAGCTCATTTCTACGATGCACCCTGGAAAGAAACATACATTAAAAACCTAAAGAAAACCTTAAGCTGTTACGAAGCAGGTCTGTACTACTGGCAGGAAGCCTGTCTATGGGCAGAAAAGGCTAATGTACCAAGATTTCAGTTTCTTTTTATCACCGACCAGCAGGGCTGGGAAGACGAACGTGAACGAATCGGAAACGGAAATCTTGATTACGCAAAAATTCTGAACAAAGAAATCTCCCGGGTAAAAAAAGTCATAGCTGACTTTGAAGCCATGAACGACACAACTTATTAGGAACTACTGGTTCTGAGTCCTGTCACTGTCCTTCAAATCCTGAAGAACCGCCCTGATTTCGTAACAGAATGAATAAAGGTCATTAAAAAGCATCTGATTTTTTGAAGCACAGTCAGCAAAGAGAGTTACGTTATCTTTATTCATATCTTCAGATTCCTGGATATATTTGATAATTTCATTGATGCTTGCAACATTACCGGAAATATGCCTTGAAATCTTTTCAACATTTGCATTGTTATCACTGTTAATGCTTTTTACGTTCTGGAACTTTTCAAGGGTTTTGTCAGTTTCTTCTGTAAGGCCCACAAGGTTATCAGTGTTTTTTCTTGTCTCACTTTCAAGTTCTACAATTGACTGCTGAAGATGATTTACATTATTTAAAATCTGTTCTGTAGTCTTTTTTGTATCTGCAGACAGTTTTTTAACTTCATTAGCAATGATGCGGAACCCTGCACCAGCTGTACCGGCATGGGCAGCTTCAATGGATGCATTGAATGACAAAAGGTTTGTCTGTTCTGAAATATTCTGAATGTTAGCAATAAGCTTGTTGATGTCAGAAATCTGCTGGGTAAGATGCTTGAACTGCTCAACATATTTTTTATGTTCAGCTTCAATCTTTGTAACAGTATCCCGAAGGGTACTGATATCAGAATAGATGCTGTCAAGACGTGCATTATTTTCACCGGCACGACTGGCAATTTCCTTTGTATCCCTGTCCATTTCTGCAGAGGAATTAATAAGGTTATTCAAGGAAGTCTGCTGTTCCTGAGCAGATTTTGCCTGAGATTCCCGACTTAAAAGATATTCATTTAAAAAGCTGGCACCAACTGCATCTTTAGAAAGGTACTGAATAAGTGCTTCTACTGCATCAAGACCGCTGTTTACAAGTTCATTTGATTCCATAAATTACTCCAATTTCTCCCTTTAATCTCCCAGAACAACACTTACCAGTGTCTGGTTACAGTGAATGCGCCCAAGCTGTTCTCCATAAGCAGAAAAGCCTGCAAAAGAAGGGAAAGCACGGTTGTATTTTTCAATGATTTTGCTGCTTGTGTATGTACGATCGAAGAACATCGTTCTTGTAATACAGCTCATAAGCAGAACAAACTTTGGTTCAGGTATTTCAGATTTAATACCGGCACAGGTTTCATCGCATTTTGCAAGATGATCTCCTACGTGCATAAGTTCCAGTGTTGAATTAGGAACAACTCTGGCAAAAGTTGTAATTTTTCCGTCTGGAGTAAAACCTGCAAGAGCTGCAATATGAATGGATCCGTTAAGGAATCGGCCGAAAGGATTTTCAAAAGTCATGGATTCTGCCTGACTTTCTGTTACCCCGAGTTTTGAAGCATAAGCTGCTTTTGGTGTGCGGCCATCCAGACGTCCGATAGTTCTGTTAACAGGATCAGATTCTCCAACAAGGAAAGTTTTTCCTGTAGGATTAAAGATATCTTCCTGGCGGATATCAAATTTTCCACTTGTTTTAACAAACATCATCGCAGCACCATCTTGTGTAGTCTGGCCGTTAACGCTTACATAAGTTTTTGGAGTATCCCCGGTAAATCCGGCAGTTGCCCCACCAAGCATAAAATTGTCATTTTTTATGATTGAATAAAAGTTTGTAAGGATAGTTTCTTCTGCATTATAAACACCGTTAATAAAGGCAATTGCAAAGGCATCTTTATGAGAATAAGGATCATTACAGCGAATTCCACAGTCAGCAAGAGCTTTTTCAATATTTTTTTTGCTTCCGACAGGATATTTACTGCCGTTAAGTACGAGAGCTGCCTTACATTTAACATTAGAAGCTGCCATTGTTGTAAGAACAACTGAATTATTAGTAAAGCCGGCAGGACTGATTTCTCCAGCTGTACTTGTTCCAATTACATCTACTGTCGGAAATTTTTCTTTAATTGATTGGGAAAGCGCTTCAAAATCATAAGTAATGGCAGCCATAAAAAATACTGCTTTATAATATGACGGCTCGTGTTTTAATTTAGCCATAAGTTCATTTACAGCAACCTGTACATCACTAGCGTTAGAAACAACGACTTCCTGTTCCATTTTTACACCTCTTTAACTAAGTTTAACATAAAATATTGCTAATAAAAAAATTTTTTTAAATTATAAAAGTAATTTATTAAAGCGCTGTTAAACTTATTCAAAATGCAGATAATTGAGATTTATAAAAAGAATCAGTAAAATATTAATTATGCAGTTTGAAGAAAAAGATATCGCTTACCCACCAGTACATCCTGGCACAGACAGAACTTTTATCCGCTTTTACAGTGGAGAACCTGACTTAAATTCAATTTTTTATGCAGCAGAACGAGAAGGTCAGCCACAGAGAATTTTTGTAACAGATACAAACGTTGCTTCCCTTCCATGCCTAAAACCATTCATAACTTTCTTTAAACAGGATGACTTTAGTGGTCCTGTAATTGAACCCGGCTACACAGGATTTAGAGGAAAAGATGTATTGCTTATTCTTGGAAGCGGTGAACCATACAAAACTATCGAAAGCGTTCTTTCAATATGCAAAGCAGCAATCGATGCAAACGGACAGCGTTCTACTGTTTTTGTAGGAATCGGCGGAGGTGTAATAACAGACATGACTGCATTCGCTGCCTCGATTTTTAAGAGAGGAGCCAGTTGTGAACTTATACCAACCACTCTCCTTTCCATGGTAGATGCTGCCGTAGGCGGAAAAACAGGATGTGACTTTGACACATACAAAAATATGATCGGTTCTTTCTTTCCTGCACAAAAAATTCATATCATTCCTTCATTCATAAAATCACTTCCAGCTCATGAATACAGAAGCGGAATGGCTGAAGTTGTAAAAACTGCCATGCTTTACTCAAAAGAACTTTTTGAAAAGCTTGCAGCAAAACCGCAAATCCTCCAGGACAGGGACGATCCTCTCGTAGAAGAAATGATCCGCATCTGTGTAAGTGCAAAAGCAGCAGTAGTTGAACAGGACTTAACAGAAAAAAATATCCGTATGCAGCTGAACCTTGGTCATACATTTGGACATGCCCTGGAAAGCCGGGCAGGACTTGGTGTTGTAACCCACGGTGACGCTGTTGCATGGGGTATATCGCGGGCTGCCGATCTTTCAAAAAAAATAGGTCTTTGCACAAGTCAATATGTTAGCCAGGTTAAATCCATATTAAAATCCTTTGGATGGGAAACAGAGCCTGTTCATTCTGCTATGACAGGTAAATTCAATACAGATGCCGACCTGGCCCGTTCACTTTTTGCAGCAATGAAAAAAGACAAGAAAAATTCTTCAAACAAGGTACGATTCGTTCTTCAGGAAGACATTGGAGAAACAGTAATCACAGAAGTCAACGAAGCAGATGTGCTTTCTGTTTTAATGTAAGGCATTATTAATGGATATTTCAAAATATTTTGACTGGGCGGCTACATCTCCTGCAGACGAAACAATCTGGAGAGAATCTCTGGAAATAGCAATGGAACACTACGGAAACCCATCCGCTGTTCACAATCAGGGACAGAAGGCCCGTATAGCTTTTGAAGCCGCCAGAACCCAGGCCGCAAAAGTCCTGAATGTTAAAACAGAAGAGGTATTTTTTACTTCCGGCGGTACAGAATCTGACCACATCCCCCTGCTTTCATTATTAAACCGCACCCCGGGAACAGACGGCTGTCGTGGAAAAATAATTTTAAGCGGTATAGAACATCCTGCCCTTCGGGAACAGTCTATGGCACTTAAAAAATGCGGCCTCAAGGTTATAACTGTTAATCCAGACCGAAATGGCTTTATACAGCCGGAATCAATAATCGAAAAACTTTCTCCCGATACACTTTTTGTAACGGTAATGGCCGCAAATAATGAAACAGGATGTATTCAGGATATTTACACTATTTCTGACAGACTTACAGAAGCAACAAAAGGAAAAAGACGACCTCACCTTCATGTAGACTGCGTTCAGGCTGCTGGAAAAATAAAACTGGACTTAAGTTATCCCGGTATAGACAGTGCAGCACTAAGCGCCCATAAAATCTGCGGTCCCCGGGGAATTGGAATACTGGTACTAAAAAAACAGATAGAACCTTTCCTAACAGGGGGCGGACAGGAAAAAAATATCCGCTCTGGAACAGAAAATCTTTTTGGCGCTACAGCATTTGCAAAGTGCCTTGAAAAATATTACTTCAACCAGGAAAAATTCTTACAGCAGTCAGAAAATACAAAAGAATTCATAAAAGAACTTCTTACACTTCCAAACTGTACTATGGTACCTGCAGTCAGAAACGATCTTTCAGAAGACATACAAAAACGATTCAGTCCATTTGTTGTTCAGGCTTCTTTTAAGGGAATTCCAGGTAATGTCATGGTTCGGGCACTTGATTCCAAAGGATTCTGTATTTCGACAGGAAGTGCCTGTTCGGCCAAAAAACAGAGTCGGCCTATACTGGCAGCCATGAACGTAAGCCGTGAACTTCAAGACACAGCCGTAAGATTCAGCTTTGGCCCGCTGACAAAAAAAGAAGACATACAATGCCTTCTTGAAGCCGTTCGGGAAATAAACAAAGATTTCTGCTAAAAAGAAAGGCCGGTAACAAAGTTACCGGGCTTTCTTTTTACTATTCTTCAGCAGGAGTTTCTGCTGGTGTTACCTTTGACTTAATATGGATGACTTTTCCAGATCTTTTAATACCATCTGGCTGTCTTTCACTTTCGCCCTTTTTACGGTAAATCCGTTTTTCAGTTTTTACACCAAACTTAGCATCTTTAGCAGCTTTTTTTTCTGCTCTTGCCTTTTTACGGTTTTTTGTTTCTTTTTCGATGAATTTAAGGGCATTATCCAGTCCACCGAGAACTTTCTGCATATCTTCTGCAAAAACAGCAATCTGATGACGGTCAAAATCAGCACCATCACCTTTTTTACTTTCTACGATCTGAAGGAACACATCGCCGGTGCGATTTTCCTTAACATTAAAAAAATAAGATCTTTTGTCTAAAACAACTTCTGTAGTATAAAGTTCACCGCGAATACCCATAAATTTCCTTCCTTAAAAATGTAAGTAATGAGTCAAAAAAATAAGACCTCTAAATATTTCGATATAAATATAAATACAATTTGCAATAATTTCAACTATATGCGACAGATTCCAATCAATAATTAAATGTTAACCGCTGAATTGGACTTGGTCCAAGGCTATGACAGATCTGGCGATGTGCTTTTGTAGGATAACCTTTGTGTTTTTTATATCCGTACTCAGGATACAGGGCATCATACTCTTCCATGATTTTGTCTCTGGCAACCTTTGCAATAATACTGGCCGCCATAACCTGAACATATTTACCGTCGGCTTTAGGCTCACATCTTACCCGGCATGGCACCTCAGGACATTTTGTTCCGTCAGTAACTGCACTTATTAAAGAATCAAGATTCCCCTCAAGGTCAACTCCATGGACTTTAGCCCAGTCAGGAAGTTTCCGGATCATCTGGTCATAGGCCAGCTTCATGGCCAGCATACTTGCATTAAGAATGTTGATTTGATCAATCATTTTATGATCTACTATACCAAGTCCCCAGCACCCTTTCTCTTTTATAAGAAGCTCAGCCTTAAGACGTTTTTTTTCGCTGAGTTTTTTTGAATCATTAAGAACTTCAAAAGGAAAATCATCAGGAAGAATTACAGCACCTGCAGTAACAGGACCTGCAAGAGGACCTCTTCCCGCTTCATCAAACCCACATACAAAAATCATTAAAAACCTTCAGCGGAGTTATTTTTGTCTTCAAGCAGAAGTGACGAGTTGTCTTTCCAAACAGGAACCAGACCCCTGATTTTTTTATCGAATTCTCCAGACCATTTGTTTCCTGTCATGCGGATATTAGTATCAGAAAGCTCAGCAATTCTACCAAGGTGAGCAGTAACACGACAATCTGAATTACGGCATTCAAAAATGCCACCGTTCTGACTGAAGTTAACGGCAGTTTGAGCAACAGAAGAAACACGACTCTGACGGCAGTATATTTTAGAATCCTGACCGCTTACAGCACAGCCATAAACCGATGCATTAACAGTAATACCGGATTCCAGAAGTTCAATAACAGAGTTTCTGGCCGAAAATAAAGTTCCATTTTCCTGGAAAATACCGGAAACTTCACAGTGATTTAAGTTCAAAGTTGAGTTTTCCAGTACAAAAAGCTTTTCGTTTACATTTGAAGAAGAAGCTTCTTTCTGAATAAACAGATTTTTTGCCTCAAAGCTTGCTCCACGAACAAGAAGACTTCCTCCGGAAGGAATTATCAAAGAAGAAGACTCACCGATGCCGGTAAAAGAACAGTTTGAAGAAACAAGAACTTCTTCCTCTGGAAGAGTAAATGAACCTTTAACATAAAAATGTGAATACTTTGAACTGTTTACAGTGTTAAAAGCCTGCTTTAAGGAAGTAAACGGATTTTTTCGGCTTCCGTCAGCAGGGCCTTCAGTTCCATTGGAATCAATGTAATAGTTGTATTCATCGATTACAACTCTGTACTCCGAAACCTCAGAAATATTCTGAAACTTATCAACCGCATAAGCCTTTACTTTGTAAAAAACAGCCGACTCACTTCCGCTGCTCAGAACAATAGAATCGGAATACGGTGCAAAATTTCCTGCATCCACCCCATTAAACTCCGGAGACAAGGCCTCCAGAGAGTCATCAGCCTTTTCTTCTGGAATTTTATAGGGCTTAGAAACTGCATAATAAATTGAAGCCTCAGGTTCAGAAGCCTCTATATTAAGAGCCACTTCACCTCTGGCATAAAAACTTTTATTTTCAGAAACAAATTTTGGAGCTAACGGAGGCTGCTTATCCACACAGTAAGAAACTGCTTTTTTACCCTGATAAACACCATCACAGAAAAAAGCAAATTCCGCATGGCCATAAATAGCGTCCCCTTCAAAAGTATCAAAAACACAGGTTGTAAAAAGCCCCCCAAAATCAGAAGCCTGACCTTCCGCACCGGAAGAAAGAATTTCCATTCTGTAACGAATATCTCCGTTAATGGTAAAAGTCGCAGGCTCTCTAGGATTTGAAGAAACTACAAGCTCAGGCTCAGGAGGCAGCACAAAAGACTGCACAGGATTACCCTTTTCATAAACGATGCTCTGCCAGCTTATAGTATGAGGAACAGAACGGTCCAGTTTAACAGGAACTTTAGAAGCAGACCACATTCCGTCATCAATGCTCCAGATAAGCTTTTCACCGTTAAAAACAAACTCGTTCCAGTCATTAATTGCAAAAGGAACAGTAAATTTTGAAAGAGTGCCTGGTTCACCGCCTGGAACAAAAATCACGAAACGGTACTTTTCTGTCCCGTCTGTTACATTACAGGCAATATACCGGCTTAATCTGGAAGAAGGATCAAGAGAAAGCCCCCTTCCCTTTAAGAAAGGCTTTTCTCCGTCTCCCAGACAGTAAGTAAACCCCGAAGGAATTTTAAGCGGATTATCATAGGAATAGGTAAAAAGACCTGAATTAACAGTTTCGGAAACAAAAGTACTTTCTTCAGAATCAGCCTCATAAGGAGAAGATTCCCTGACATTAAAGTTAATCTCAATTTCTTCCTTAGAGTTTCCCGATACAGCAGCAATCCGCACATTAACACGGCCCACAGCATCAATCAGAACGGGACCGTCATAGGCAAACCCCGATGTCAAAGGATCTGTCCCAGAAAAAGAATAGAAGCATTCAGCACCATCACTGGTGTCGAGCACAAGAACCTGTTTGTTAGAAAAATTACCTGAAACAGGAGAAATAACCCGCTGTGCAAAGCAGCAAATAGAAATACTAAAAATCAAACTGACAAAAAAGGCTTTTTTTAACATAAAAACATTTATCCTAAAAGAGGTCCAAGAATATTACGGAGTTCAGGATCCTGCTTAAAGTAGTTTTCTTCAAGTTCTTCTTTTTTAAGACCCACAAGCTCATGGCTCATGTAATGAATCCATCTGTCATCTTCCATGGAATTGATGTCAAACTTCCGGCACCAGTAATCAGGTTTAATTGGAAGAGTTTCCTTACATGTAAAATTTTTAAAGTCATGAACAACTACTTTAATGTCACTGCGGGGAACACCCTTTTCAAGAAGAACTTCCACAAGATAATTAAGGGTACGGCCGGAATCATAAATGTCATCTACAAGAAGAATTTTATCACCGGGACGCAGATATTCAGGAGAGTAAGTCCAGCCGTCAATACGGATAGCATCGTGCTGCTGAACGTCAGTGTACGAACGGGCAACAACAGCAGCATAAAGCACCGGTTTTTTTCCTTTTAGTGCAAGCTTAAAATATTCACTGATAACGTTGGACATATATGCCCCGCCCCGGAGAGAAGTATAAATAATGTCAGGTACAAAACCGTCTTCCAGAATCTTATGGCCAAGCTTTATAGCATCATTGCGGACAACATCGTAAGGTAAAAATTCTTTAATCATAAATCCACCTGTTTAATTACAATAATTTTACTCCACAAAGTTCATTTTTACAATGAGGGAGGAGCCCCTCCCTGCGCTCCAAAGTCCTCGCTGCGCTGCGGTCTTTTCCGCTACCCTTCCTCCGGGGTTCCACCCCGGACCCGTAAGAATGGTATTTAAAATATGATCTTATTTACTTTTTAAAAATATCGCTATGAGTACCAGTTTGAACCAAAGTTAATACCAGAACATTCTTTTTTACTTTATCATCATATTCCTTTAAATACAGCAAAAGCCAGTCAGGCTGAATATGACATTCCCAGATACCTTTGAAGTTTCCGACTAATTCGTGATTATGATATTTTTCTTCAAGGAGTTCATCTTTCATGAGTCTATTTACAATATCTTCAAGAAGCGAAATGTTCAAACCTCGCTTTTTGGCAAGTCTATAGCTTGCCTTAAACTGGGAAGTTTTCTTTAAAATACATTCCATTAATCACAGTCCTCGAGAAGTTCCTTTACGCTTGAATAAGATTTTTCATCTGGATTTTTACTGATTCGACGGGCTTCTTCGATTGCTGCAAGAGTTTCGTCTGAAAAATTGTATTTAGGAGGAACAATATCAAAAGGAATTTTCTGTTGATTTATTGACTGTCGCAAAAAAAGCCTGATAGCAGTTGTAGTATCCAATCCCAATGATTCAAAAAGCGATTCTGCTTCCAATTTTGTCTGTATATCAACTCTTGTCTGTAAAACTGCTGTAGCCATAAATAGCCTCCATATCACATATTTGATTTCAAATATAATACAATTACAATTCATTTACAATATAATGAATTACAAATATATAACCAATATATTTAATTTAAATTCAATGCAAACTTAAAAAAAAGGGAGGAGCCCCTCCCTGCGCTCCAAAGTCCTCGCTGAGCTGCGGTCTTTTCCGCTACCCTTCCTCCGGGAGCTCCCGGACCCCTTAACTATTTATAAATCAGAGACAAGAACAACTTTGATTTCTTCAACTTTTTGAAGCTGAATGTCATTTGTAAAAAAAATATCACATCCGCAATTTAATGCTGTTGCCAGTTGAATAGCATCCATTGACCTAAGGAAACTATAACGGCTTCTTAGTTGAGCCGCTTTTACAGCAACCTCATCGTCTACCGGATAAATTAAAAAACCAGTATCTGTTACAAACTTTTGAAAGTTTTCAATTAAAAAATCACGGCCTTCCCGTAAGGGTAAAACAGAAAATTCCATTTTTGAAATTACAGAAGTATAAAAAATAGAGTTTGATTTATAACAGGAATACAAAAAATCCCTTACTTTCAAAAAATACAAAGGAGACTTTTCTAAAAAATAAATAAAGGGAGCTGTGTCGATAAATATTTTAGAATTCACGGTCACCACTCCTAAACATATCAACAATTTCCTGACCATCCGACTGTAAAGAACAACTGACAGCGTATTTTTCAAAATCTTCCAGGGACATTTTAGAAGCTTCTGAAACAGACAGAATAGCTGAAATTTTTGAATAAATTTGGCGAAGTTTTGGTAAAGACATAGTTTCTACCGATTTGGAAACAATACCATACATACTGTCTCCATAACTTACCAGACCGGAAGGTTCATTTACAGATAAAGTTTTTTCATTTTTAGGAGTGATACTGTACAAAACAGATTTTTCACCACTAATAAGATTTTCCAGAGGCACATTATAAAAAGCAGCCAGATTCTGCAGAACAGAAAGTGGAGGATCAACTTCCCCTGCTTCATATTTAGCATAAGCCTGTCTGGAAACTCCCGAAGCCTTTGCAGCTTGAGTCTGGGTATATCTGTTATCAAGTCTTATTTTCTTAAGATTATTCATATCAACAATGTAATTTTACTTTACAACAATGTCAAGAAATAATTACATTATTTTGAAAGTCTTTTCCGCTACCCTTCCTCCGGGGTTCCACCCCGGACCCCGGTTTAAGTGCTTGTTACTTATCATTTTTATTATTAAGATTTTAATGTTTCTTTAAGACTCCATTAAAAACAGGAAGTACTCCTATAATTTCTTTTATAATATGAACATTCGAAAGCCTTTTATTATTATTTTGATTTTCTCTTTTTTTCTGCCAGTTTACAGTCAGGTATTCAAAACCACAGGTAATATATCCTTGTCTCTAGAACCTTCCTTCATGTATACAAAAGGAACACTTTCAGAAATCATTTACAGGTCAAATAACACCTCCGACAAAATAAGTTTGCTGGAATGGCAGCGGAATATGTGGATGGCTGGTGCCCGAATAAACCTGGGCTTAAAAAACCTTAATATTTCTTTTACAGGCTTTGAAGGACTTACTCAAGAAAATTCCGGCGTAATGAAGGATTCTGACTGGCTTAACAATAATATGCCATCAGTAAAAACAACCTACTCTATTGGAAACTGCTACGGAGATAAAAACTTTCTTACTTCCCTTTTATGTTCCTGGGATATTTCGTTATGTTCAGGTCTTAAACTTATACCTGTTACAGAAGCTGAATATAAATACGACTCTTTCCACCGTAACAGAGGTGCAAAAGGCTGGTACGGAGATTACAAAGGTATTTACGACGACAATGGCCGTCTTATAAAAGTCATAAAACGAGATCCGCCGGTATCATGGAACGATGCTGACGCCCTGGAGTTTCCTTACAGACGCTGGGATGAATCTAAAGGCAGATATTTAAACGGTACAATCGACAGAATCGATTATAAAAAACACACGATACAAATGTGGACAGGCTTAAACGTAATGTTTTATAAAGACAGTTTTACCATGGTAACAGGATTTTCGGTTTTGCCATTTGCATATTACTCAGCAGAAGACTCTCATTACGTATACACAGATAAAAACATTCTCCACATGATACAAACAGATTATTTTAACGGATTTAAATTTTCCTTAAAGCTCCAGTACACACTGTTTGATTTTACCCGGCTTTACTTTGAAGCAGAATCTTTAAACGCAGGCATTTCATCCGGAGATTTATACAGCGGATGGTCAAAAAGCAGAGAACAGAAAAGCGGAAGTTCAGAACAGATTTTATCTGTAAAAGCCGGCGTTAAAATAATTTTAATGTAGTTTTTTTAATCGGTCGACAGGCTCAACCGGCGCAGCAATACAATTTCCGGACATAGCCAAATAAAAAAGCCCGCTGCAGTTAATGCAGCGGGCTTTACCGGTTTGACTTTATTAAAAATTAGTCAATGTATTCAACTGGAACACCTTCACCTACAAAGCCGTCAGCTGTGATTGTAGCTTTGAGGGAAGTTCCTGCATATACGTTTGCATAAGCAGCGATATCAGTCTGTGTTGCTTCTGTTTTCTTTGTATATGTGTTAGGAATTGAAATTGGTGAACCAATATTTGTTTTATCAGCTTTCTTGAGCTGGAGTGTGTAAGAGCCATCTTCGTTGTTTGTCATTTCTACATAAATTTTGTAGTCGTTTTTTGCAGTTCCTACATCAACACCAGAAATTGCAGTCCATGTTGTTACGATAGACTGTGAAGCATCACCACCTGTAGTGTTTTTAAAGTCGTTTCCTTCAGAAAGTGTTGCACCGTTAACATCTGTACACCAATCAACATAGTAAGAAAGACCGCCAGCTTTTCTGTTAGAGAAACCGATGATACCGAATGTGTATCCCTTTGTTTCTTTATCCTGTTCAAGACCAAAGATAAAACCAACAACTGGATCACCGTTTCCACCACAAGTTGCTTCTTCAACAGAAATAAGGGCATTAGCACTGTTGTGTTTTGTTTTGAAAGAAAGGAAACCACGGCTATTGTCTGTTGACTTATTGTCATAATTAATTGTGAATGTATTCCCTGAACGATTAATCATGCCGTTTTCATCTTCTTCTTCAGCACAAGATGTGAATGTTACAGCTGTTGCAAGCATTGCTACTACTGAGAATGCTGCCAGTACTTTTCTTGAAAGTTTCATAATAAAATCTCCTTGCGATTTTTGCCTTATCCCCTGGCGAAAAATCACTTTATAAGAACTATAGTGCAGAAATCCGTTAAAATCCATTATTTCAATAAGAATCAGCTTAAATCTAACAATATTTTAAATGACACTATTTTAGAAATTGTAAATATCTCAAAATTTATCTGTTTTCGGTAAGTTTTTTAAGCAAACCTTTACAGCCCGCCATTACGTCGTTCCAGGTTTCATCAAAATTTCCTGTGTACCATGGGTCTGCTACATCTCTTGTTTTGCCTGCATACTCCAGCAGTTTGTGATATTTACTGTCTGTGTCCTGCCCCAGTTTTCTGGTTAAGTCCCTCATGTTTTCTTCGTCCATGGCTATGATCAGGTCGTAGTCTGTGTAATCGTCAATTGTTATAAGACGGGCCCTGTGGTCTGTAAAAGGAACATTCATCTGACGGAGCTTGTTTACTGTTCCGTAGTGCATGCCGTTACCGATTTCGTCTGTGCGGCAGGCTGCACTTTCTATAAAAAATTCTTTTTCCTGTCCAGCCTGTTTTACTAAATGCTTCATTACCATTTCTGCCATTGGGGAACGGCAGATATTTCCGTGACATACAAATAAAATTCTGTGCATGGGAATAATTTTATCTGAACGGGGGTTTTAGGGGAACACCCCTAGGCAAGGGGGTAGCGGAAAAGACCGGAGCTTTGCGAGGACTTTGGAGCGCAGGGGCCTTTGCCCCTTTCTATTATTTAATACTATAATAATAATTATGATCAAACGCTCTGGATACGCAGATTTACCTCTTCACACAGGAACTGTTCCTAAATGGCTTGCGGACCGCATGATGAAGCTGGGAACTGAAATTGTTGAAGCTCTCGTTTTGAATTATGGCAAAAAAGAAGTCCTGATTCGTCTGTCGGATCCTTTATGGTTCCAGAGTCTGGGCTGCGTTCTTGGCATGGACTGGCATTCTTCGGGCATTACCACCAGCGTTATGTATGCATTAAAACGAGGCTTAAACCGGCGTGCAAAAGAACTGGGGATCGTTGTCTGCGGTGGTCGGGGAAAATACTCCCGAAAAACTCCGGAAGAGCTTCAGTTTCTTGCTGACATGACCGGAATGGACGGAAACAAACTTATTAACTGTTCAAAACTGGCTGCAAAGGTTGACGGTACTGCGGTTCAGGACGGTTTCCAGCTTTACCAGCACAATTTTATTTTAAGCGATGAAGGTGACTGGACTGTTGTTCAGCAGGGAATGAATACGGAGTCAAGGCGTGCCAGACGATACCACTGGTCTTCTGAAAATCTCAAAAGCTTTGTGGAAGAACCTCATGCTGGTGTAACGGGAGAAAACCAGGGCCTTATTCTTAATCTTACTGCCTCCGGTGCCCTTGAAACAAAAGACAGAATTCTTTTTTTAAGCCAGGAACAACCCCATAAAGTAATTAACGAAATTAAAAAGATTAGCCAGGGTGACTTTTTGCAGCTGGAGCTTTTTAAAGACCAGTTCAGTTCAAGGCAAGTAAGTACTCACTCTTCTGACGGGAAAATCCTTAATTCAAATAACAGCCCCCTTTCTTCTTCCCCGGACTGGACTGGTACCCAGATTCTTATTAAAAATGACAGAAATCTCGTAATGCCTTCCCATCATGAAGTACTGGCTGAAGATGTTGATCTTAAGCGGCTTGGTGCTGTCCTTGCTACTGCCTATGAAAGTGAAACAAAAGATTTTGAGTCTCTTCTTCTTACTCCAGGTCTTGGGCCACGTACCCTGCAAAGTCTTACACTTGTCAGCGAAGTTATTTTTGGTACCCCTTCCCGCTTTACAGATCCTGCAAGATTCAGCTTTGCACACGGCGGTAAAGACGGTCATCCTTTTCCTGTTCCTACCAGAATTTATGATGAATCCATAAGAATTCTTGGAGAGTCAATCGAACGATCAAAGCTTGGATACAACGACAAGTCTGAATGCATCAGACGTCTGCAGACAACTGCCCGGTATGTAGAACAAAACTGTCAGCCGGAAGCTGATTTTGATGAAGCCATTGCTCACGAAAAAAGAAATTCAAAAGCCTGGGGCGGAAGAGTTCAGGGTGGCTGTAGTTAAAATCTCCAAAATTCATCACTTACTCAATTTTTAACAATTTGTTATTATAATTTGTAAGGAAAGAATTTATGGATAAAGATTTAAAAAAGCAGATTATAGATTTAATTAATGAAAACGGTGCCGTTACAATTTCAGGTGATGATAATTCATTTAGTTTTGCAGACAGTCTTGAACATTTTGTAGAGTATTCTTTTTCGGAAGATGAAGCCTGTGAGCACTGGAAAGGAATTCTTTCCCGACATTCAGATCTGCAGAGCATCCTTAACAGAGATGTATCAATCTTTGTTTCCATAACTGATTATTTTACCAGCGACAAACAGGTTTTTGATTCTCCTGTTCTTGTTGAAGTTAAAGTCCTTAAAGAGGCCGAAGAAGCAGCCATGCAGGATTCTTTGACAGGGGCCTTTAACAGGCGTTATATGGACATTTTTCTTAAAAAAGAAGTTAACCGCTGCAACAGATACAACAAGTCATTTTCAATTATGCTTCTTGATGTAGATGATTTTAAGAAGCTGAACGATAGATTTGGTCATGTAGCAGGAGATGATGTTCTTGCGGAAATTTCTGAAATAATGAGACACACAATCAGGGAAGAGGATGTGCTGTGCCGGTATGGTGGTGAAGAATTCCTCATAATAATGCCGGAAACTACAAAAGAAAAAGCTTCTGCCCTATACGACAGAATCCAGAAAAAAATTATTTCAAGCAAGTTATATTCAATTTACAACGTCACATTAAGTGCCGGAGCTGCAAACTACATGGGTAACGCCTCAAACCTTATGGATCTGATCCGATTTGCAGATAAATGCCTGTACGAAGCTAAACGCAACGGCAAAAACAGACTCGTTGTAAAATAGTACAAGCAGGCCCGAAACATAATTTTTAGAGAATGAGATTCCCGTGTCGGGGCACGGGAATGACAGGTTTCTGTGTTCCCGTGTCGGGGCACGGAAATGACACGGTTCTGTGTTCCCGTGTCGGGGCACGGGAATGACACGGTTCTGTGTTCCCGGGTCGGGGCACGGGACTTTCTGTGTTCTTAAGGAATATTTGTTTAACCTACAATTGACCTTACAAACTTAAGGCTGTTTGGAACGTCTTTTACGCCTTCGAAGATAAGGTATGCATCCGGGCATTCCTTTAAGATTCTTGGGAGCCATTCCTTCCAGAGCATTAAGCCTGTGCCGAGAGGAACGATTTCCAGTTCTTTTGTTTCTTCGTTTACAACGTAATCTTTTAAATGGAAACCACAGATTTTACCTTTGAACAGTTCAAGACATTTGTCAAAGATTTCTGCTCTCTGTTCATGATTACCAATGTAAAGATAATTATAGATGTCTACGATAAAACGGAAATTTTCCTGCCCCGGGTCAATTTCGTCTGCAAGCCGCTTTAGCATTTCCGGTTTGTACATACAGTGTCCCCAGGCACCTTCAAGAGCCATGCAGACACCACTCTCTTTTGCAATGCCAGGCATTGGAGCAAAAATTGATTTTACTTCCTGAAAAGCTTCTTCTGTCTGATTTTTTGGATTATATGTCCATTTATCATCGTTATAAGACCCTGTTTCTGAAGCAACAAACTTTGAACCAAATTCAGCAGCATGGCGAAGATGATCTGCATACTTGTCGGCTCCAGATTTTACCTTATCTTTGTTTGAGTGAACAGGATTAAAATATGCCCCAAGAAGAGGAATTTCTACCTGATGATCGTTAAATCCATGACGGATTTCTGAAACAACCTCAGGAGTAAGTGTTCCTGGATTTCCGTTTTGTCCTTCTACAGCCTTAGCAATTGCCAGCTGAACCCCGTCAAAGCCCCATTCGTGAGCATTTGTTCCAAGCCAGTCTGCACTGCCTTTTCCAATATCGTGTGGTCTGATTAAGATTTTCATAAAACAAATTATATCATATAATCTTTTTAATGAAACCAGCTTTATATTTAATTCCAAACACCCTTGGAGATACATCTCTTGATTCAGTGCTTCCGGCAGGCAACAAAGCAATAATAATGAACATCAGGCACTTCATCGTAGAAAGCAGAAAATGTGCTGTAAGATTTTTAATCGCTGTTGATAAAGATTTTCCTGTTGATGACTGTACTTTTGATGAATTAAGCGAACACACAGATGAAAAGACTGATTTAACAAAAATGCTTTCTCCACTGGCAAAAGGCGAAAGTATCGGTGTTATAAGTGATGCCGGATGTCCGGCTGTCGGTGATCCAGGCAGCAGAGCCGTAGAGCTGGCCCACAAAAAAAATCTGACTGTCTGTCCCCTTCCCGGTCCTAATTCAATGATCATGGCCATTATGGCCAGCGGTTTTAACGGGCAAAACTTTGCCTTTAACGGATATCTTCCAGTTAAAAACGGAGAACGGGAAGCTAAAATCAAATCACTGGAAAACCGCATGTATAAAGAAAATCAGACACAGCTTTTTATTGAAACTCCCTACCGCAATGACAAAATGTTTGAATCCATTCTAAAAACCTGTAAATCCGAAACAAAGCTATGCGTTGCAGCAGGTCTCACAACAGACCAGCAGTTTATTTCTACCAAATCTGTTGGAGATTGGAAAAAAACAAAAAAGCCGGAAATCAACAAGATCCCGGCCATTTTTCTGATTTATAAATAATTTTTTTTATTTTAAGAGTTCTGCAGCGGAAGGCCTGTTCCAGCGAGCTGCCATCTGTGCAGGTGTTTCTCCAGACAGGTTTTTTGCACTCCGGTCAAGTCCCAGCTCAAGAAGATGAGAAATCTGTGTATTGCTTCCCATTCTTGCTGCGTAATGAAGGATTGTATCTCCTGCTGTATCTGTTTTTCTTGCGTTATATTTTACAACTGCATCAAGAATTTCAATGTTTCCGTTTTTGAATGCATTTGTAAGGGCACTGTCACCGTTTACTGTTGCAATAAAAGGATCTGCACCCCGTTCAAGAAGAGTAAGAGCCAGTTTTTTCTGATTTCCTGAGATCGCCGTATTAAGTGGTGTTACACCTTTACCATTTCTCTGGCTTAAAGGGAATCCCATATCTATGAGCATTTTAAGCTGTTCCTGTGACACCTTTTTATCCACAGCAATGTGAACAGGAGTATTGCCGTCTGAATCAACAATTGTGGTATTGTTTCCAAGAACAGCCCTCAAAACAGCTTCATCATATTTAAGAACAAGACTGAAAGGACTGTCACCGTATGAATCCCGGGCAAGAGGATTTCCACCAGCTTTTCTGATCTGATTAATAACGTTAATATTTGCAGACAAGGCAGCTTCATGATAAGCGTTGCGTCCGTTCATCTCCTGAATCTGAGGATTTGCTCCATTAGCAAGCAGAAGTGCAATCATCTGTTCACTTCCCGACTGAATTGCATCAATAAGAACTGTTCGTCCAGTTACATCTGTTGCATTTACATTTGCTCCATAAGAAATAAGAAGAATTGCCATATCTCGTTTGTTGCTGCGGCAGCAGTCGCTTAAGGCAGTTTTACCGGAAAGATTCATAGAATTTACATCAAATCCAAGAGAAATGATTTTCTGTGCAGCCTGCAGTGAATTCCATTTTACAGCATAATGAAGCGGTGTATTACCAAGATGATCCCGTGTAAGGTTGCTTCTTGTATCTGTAATGATTCCGTTTTCTACAAGAATGTCTATTGTGGATGGCGAATCTGCTTTAACTGCACTAAAAAGTGCCGATTCCCCGTTTGCATTTACTGCATTAACATTAGCACCTTTCTGTATAAGACCAGAAAGAGCTTCGTTAAGCTTCCATTCAGCAGCATAATGAAGAGGTGTATTTCCAGAACCGTCTGTTGTATTTAATGTGCGGCTTGTTATAAGCCAGTCCTGGACCTGACCACCGTTTGTAAGGGCAATTCTTAATGGTGAATTGTTTTCTGTATTTGTTGCAAAAATGTCAGCTCCTTTTGAAAGCAGAAGATCTCCTACATCCTTTTTATTTTTTGTAACTGTAAGATAAAGAATTGAGTCTCCGTTTTTGTTTCGGGCATTAACGTCTGCACCACTGTCAATAAGATATTTTACATATTCAAACGGACTATCCTTAAGAATTGCTATATGGAGCGGAGTATTACCGGCACTGTCTTTTGAAAGGATATTCTTAGGTGTAACGAGAGTCTTTAACATGTCGATGGCAGAGTTTTCCAGTGCCCTTGAAAGAGGTGTATTTCCTTCCATATCTTCAGCATTAATATCTGCACCTGCCTGGGCATAAAAAACAACATGTTCCATATTTCCCTGTTCAATTGCAAGAGAAAGTGGTGTTACCCCCTGCTTATTTCGTTCGTTAATTGGAGCTCCGTTACTTACAAGAAGTCCAAGCACATCTGTACCTACCCCGCCTAAAGTAGCTACGTGAAGTACAGTGTCGCCAAACATATCCTTTTCTGTAGCATTTGCATTAAACTGAAGCAGAGTATTGTACATTGAATACTGCTTTCCCTTAGGGATAATCAGAAGGAATGGAGTTTTTCCTACTGCATCAAGAGCATCAACTCTGGCACCGGCAGAAAGAAGCAGTCTGGCTATTTCTACCTGTCCCCAGCGTACAGCTTCGTGCAGAGGTGTTGCACCGGAAATATCCTGGGCCTGAAGAAGGTCAATTAGACGTACAGATGTTTTTTCGTTAAGAATATAGCTTACGATCCCTGCGTGACCAGAAATTGAAGCAAGATGAAGAGGTGTCTGGCCATCAGAAAAACGAAGCATTGTATTGTGAGTTCTTACTGCATCTTCAAAATAGGCAAAGTCACCGCGGACAGGTTCAGCACCTGCCTGAAGCAGCATGGCTGCAATACGTACTGATTGAGGATCAGATGCTTTTTCAAAACATAGATGAACCGGAGTTTTTCCGGCGTTACTTTTTACTGAAAGTGGCAGCTGTTTACGGATGCAGTGTTCAATTGAAACCTGATTCTTTGTGCGTACAAAATAGTGTACGATTGTTTCGCCGTTTACATCTCTCAGCAGAGCTGTTGATTCATTGATCATGACATCATACCACAGAGGATCCTTTGCCAGTGCAATTTCCAGTGCAGAATTGTTTGCCATATCTCTGGCAAAAATATTTGCCTTAAGATTAATCAAAGTCTGAGCAGATTCTACATTGTCATTTTTTACAGCAACTAAAAGAGGAGTTTCACCATCATTATTGGTAATTTCTGTATCCGCACCTTTAATCACAAGAAAAGTAATAAGATCAGATTCATTTACTCTGGCTGCGATATGAAGTGCTGAGTCTCCGTTTTCGTCCTGTGCGTTGATATCAGTTTTGGTCTTGAATAAATCTTTAGCTTCTTCATACTTTCCGTCCATGATAAGTTTCTGGATGGAATCTTCTTTTTGAACAGCAACTGTTCCACAGGAAATAAGTGCCGTAAGGATAAAAGCCGATGCAGATAAAAAAAGTTTAAAATTCTTCATTTTTTCTCCCGTAACGCAAAATGCGTAAATAGACGAAGTCCTTTGGTAGATTATCGGAATTTTAAAAATGAAATTAATCTGTATTTAAACTAAATTGAAATGGAAAAATGTAAACAATGAATAATAATTACTGTTTTGCAAGATCAAGAAACCTGCGGAAGGCTGAATCAGGCTTTTTTAATTCTTTTGAGCCTCTGGTTATTTTACACAGGGACATACTGTATTTTGCTGCAATTTCCCTCTGAGTTGTGCCCTGATCGATTTCTTTTACAAGAAGCCATCGGGTAGCAAAATCGTCCCTTTCTGCAGGAGTAAAAAGACATTCGAAAAAATCCTGAATTACCTGAGAGTCCTGAGTCTTAGCCAGAAGTTCACACATTTCTTTCATACTCTCCTGAAGAGCATGATTTCTTTCCTGATTACCTTCGATGTTCTTATTCATAGAAACAATATACCACCACAACCCCGGATTGTCGAGTTATAAAAAACAAACTTTGTGACATCTTACCTTATGATTTACTCCAGCTTCTTTCCATTCGGGAAGCTGAATTCTGCAAGACTCCTCTGCCATTGGACACCGGTGAGCAAAAGGACATCCCTTTAAGGTTGACAGTACGGATTTGATTTCGCCACTATTTGAAATGTCAGTACCCTCTGCCCCCTGAAACAAAAGTTTTGTGTAAGGATGCAGGCCTGTCTTATACAGATCAGCAGCAGGAGCTTCTTCTACAAGGACACCTCTGTACATTACGCCGATGGTATCGCAGAAATAGCAGCTTACCCGAAGGTCATGGGCAATAAAAAGATATGTAAGGTTTCTTTTCTGCCGGATATCTGTAAGAAGATTAAGAATCTGTCCCTGAATACTTACATCCAGTGCAGAAACAACTTCATCACAGATTAATAGTTCTGGTTCCATCAAAAGCCCTCTGGCAATGGAAATACGCTGTCTCTGTCCTCCGGAAAATTCCGATGGCCGCCGGTCCAGATCCTTTCTGTCCAGTCCTACTTCCTCAAGAATATCTCCTGCAAGTGTACGGGCTTTTTCTTTCCCGGGCCACTTTCCAGAATACCTGAGTCCATCTGTCAAAATTGAAAAAACAGTCATTCTTGGATTTAAGGAACGGGAAGGATCCTGAAACACATACTTAATCTGCCCCCCAGTTGATGGAATAAACTTTACCGTTCCATGGTCCGGCTTATACATTCCCACCAGAATTTTGGCAGTAGTTGATTTTCCACAACCGGACTCTCCCACAAGGCCGTAGGTTGTTCCCCTCTGGATAGAAAATGACACATCGTTAAGAGCATAAACAAATCTGTCCTGACGGGCAAAAAATCCAGACTCAAGGGAAAACTTTTTTGTAAGGTTAGAAATTTCGATGATGTTATCTTTATTAGTTTCTGTCATTTACTTTTTCTCCCCTGTTTTTTCTTTCATTTTATAACAGATGAATTCCGGATCAACACAAGAATCAGCAGCAAAACTGCATCTTGAGGCAAAAGGACATCCAGGTTCAGGATGAGCAGGATCCGTTACACGGCCTGGAATCGAAATAAGTTTTTCCTTTGACCAGTGAGTTCCGAATTCTGGACTTGAAGCTATAAGTGCCTGTGTGTATGGGTGAAGAGGATTGTTTTTTATCTGCATGGCAGAACCTTTTTCCATGATTTTGCCGCCATACATTACAATAATTCTGGAACAAAGCCGGCTTACAAGTTCAATGTCGTGGCTGATAAATATAATGGAAAGACCTCTTGTTTGATTTAATGTTTTTAACAGAGAAACAATTTGTGCCTGAACAGTAACATCCAGAGCCGTTGTAGGTTCATCCGCAATAAGAAGCTCACAGCCCTGAGCAAGCGACAAAGCAATTCCGATTCTCTGCAACTGTCCTCCGGAAAACTGATGTGGAAAGTTTTTAAGCCTGCTCTCTGCATCTGTAATACCAACTTCTTCAAGAAGACTGCAGGCCTTTTTATGAGCTTCTTCTTTTGTGATTTCTGGATCAGAATTTGAAATAGTTTCAAAAAAAACAGATTCCATGTTCTGAAGAGGATCAAAAGCTCGTCCGCTTTCCTGGAAAATCATTCCGATTTTTTTACCGCGGTATGACCTGAGCTCCTTTGAAGAAAGTGATGCAAGATCTGTAAATGTTCCATTTTCGTTATAAAAAACACTTCCCTGAACCTCAGCATTTAAAGGCAGTAAACCGGTAATTGCTGTTGTGCTGACAGATTTTCCGGAACCGGATTCTCCAACAACACCAAGAATTTCTCCTTTTTTTAACTCAAAACTTACATCACGTACAGATTGTACAAATGCCGTTTCATTTCCCCGCTGAACTCTAAAAACTACAGAAAGCCGTTCTACAGACAGAAGCGTATCGGGGCGTTGCGGGGTGTCCCCGCTGGAAAGGGGTGTGGCCACAGCGCAGCGTGGACCAGGGGAAAGACTTTTCCCCTTAAATAAATTCAAAATACTTCCTTTTTTGAACACTACATGATAAGGATCAAAATAATCCCGGAGAGCATCACCCAGGAAGTTATATGCAAGAGTTACCGCCAGCAGAATCCATACAGGATTTAAGAGCCATGGAAAATTCTTTAAGTTCGAAATTGTAGAAATTTCCCGGTTGATCATAGAACCCCAGCTGACAGCAGGATCTGCAATACCAAGCCCCAGGTAACTTAAAGTTGTTTCGCTCATAATAAAACCAGGCACCGCAAGAGTTGTGCTTACAATCAGGAGACTTGAAATCTGAGGAACAATGTACCTGAAGATAATGACAAGTGAAGGAATTTTTTCAAGAACAGCATTCTGAACGAATTCTTCCCGCTTTATGGAATGAACCATTCCCCGGAGAGTTCTTGATGTTCCAGGCCATCCCACAAGGCTTAATATCAAAGTGATAATCATATAGCTCTGCCCAGAATCCATAGATGAATTCAAAAGCGAGCGGAGAAAAAGAATAAGATAAAGGGATGGAATGAGCATAAAAAATTCTGCAAGACGCATTACGGACCAGTCTGTAAGGCCACCGAAAAATCCAGCAAGACCTCCAAACACAATTGCAAGAAGAAGGCTTATGGCACTGGCGGCAAATCCGATTGTAAGGGAGATTCGTGAACCATATACCAGACGGCTGAACATATCCCGCCCCAGATTGTCAGCACCCATAATAAATACAGGATAAACCTGCCCCGTAACGCTATCAGGCTTTGTACCAAAAAGATGTCTGTCGGAAGGAATTATCCCAAACAGACGGTACTGTTCCCCTTTTACAAAAAAACTTACCCGGTGGCTGAATCCCTTTACTTTTGCATAGGACCAGCTGGAAGGATTTAAAACCCTGTATTCACGGGCTGTAAGTCCCTTTAGAGACAGTTCAATATTTACAGGATGAAATGTATCTGATTCAAAGGAAGTGGATGGAGAATAAGGAGCCACAAACTCTGCAAAAATCATAAAAACATAAAGAAGGCAGATAAAAGCAAGAGAAATTATGGCAAGAGGTCTTGATTTGACGTATTTGAAAAGATTTTTCACTTTTTTAATGCCTCCCTATTCTTTTCCGTAGCGGATTCTTGGATCTACAAGTGCAAGAAGAATATCTGAAATTACCATGCCGGCAAGAACAAGGGCCGAAATAAACATACTGTTGGCAAGAACAAGGTTTACATCCTGCTGCATAACGGCTTCATACATAAGCCGCCCGATTCCCGGATAGGAAAAAATAATTTCAAGCACAAGGGAACCAGAAAACAAGCCCGCCAGCAGATTGGCAGAGCCGGTAATGTATGGATTAAGGGTATTCCGGAAGGCGTGATTAAGATAAACCCTGCGTTCAGAAATACCTCTGGCTCTAAGGGCCATAATGTACGGCATTCCCATCTGATCAAGCATTGTAGAGCGGATCGTTCTCATGGTTCCTCCGATGCCACCTAAAAATGACGCGAACAATGGAAGGAAAACATGATAACCGTAACTGAATACAAATTTTACCGGCTGTTGCGAAGCTGGAAAGTCAGGATATGCTGTAACAGGAAAAAGCCCTGAGGCACTGGCAAAAACCTGAAAAAGAATCAGAAGAAGGAGCCCCGGAAAGGCATGAAAAAACAATGCAAAAAATGTTGCGGCAAGATCTACTCTTGTACCTGCCTTACTGGAAAAAAACACGCCCAGTAAAAAACTGAAGGTTGTAATAAAAACAAGGGAAATTAAATTAAGTACAAGGGAATTGATAACCCGGCTTTTGATCAGGAAGCTTACAGGTGCCTTGTGGATAAGGCTTGTACCCAAATCGCCGTGCAGCACTACTCTCTTAAGCCATTTAAAATATTGTACGGTAAACGACTGGTCCAGTCCAAGTTCTGCCCTTGTCCTGGCCATCTGTTCTTCGTTAAAAGCAGTATCTTTGCCGCTTCCAGAACCGGATTTTACGTTTGGACCTGTCTGACTCAAAAGCTGCTGAGTCATCATCTGGTCAACGATATCTCCCGGGGCCAGAGCCATAAGTCCAAAAAGTGACCACCCCAGAAGAAACAAAATAACAATCATGGTAACAAGGCGACCCGTTATAAACGATACCAGCGGAAACTTCGATTTAAAAAGTTCCCGAAGCACAACTGGAGCCTTAATTATATTGATTAAAGAATTTCCCACCCCAAAAGTCATAAACAGTTCCTACCTGGAAGTAACCTCTGGTGGAGGAAGTATGCTGCATATTATTTCCTGGATTCTTGCAGGGAGTTCTGCCTGCTGGTCTCTGTCCAGATCTTTTGTTTCGATAGGATCGTGAATTGTAAGGATTACATGGTTTCCCTTAACGATTTTACCTTTCTGCTCGTATACCCTGTAAGTTCCGTCGATTGTAACAGGAACAATTGGTGCTTCGGAAAGAAAAGCCAGCTTAAAGCTTCCTGCTTTAAACTCGTTGTATGGTCCGCCTTTTGAACGTGTTCCTTCCGGGAAGATAACCTGAGAGTATCCTCTCTTTACATTGGCTGCAGCATCATGAATGGCCTGAATCGATTTTCGTGGACTTTTTCTGTCCATAAAGGTACATTCCAGAAAGTGCATCCAGTCTTTAATGAGAGGAACCATTTCAACTTCTTTTTTAGAGATGAAGGAAATTGGCTGTTCCAGATTTGCATAGATTGAAGGAATATCAAAGTATCCCTGGTGATTAGCAATATAAACAACGGCTTTTCCTGCAGGGATTTTTTCTTTGCCGCGAACTTCAACAGTTGTGCCGGAGATGTCGAGACAATACTGAGCCCATTCAGGAACTTTCTGCTTTACGATTTTATCTCTTTCAGCAAGATTACCTTCTTTTTGAAACTTAAGTGCCTGAGCACGAAGCTTATTCTGACGGATCATCCACCAGAACATTTTTACTGCTACTATTAATACACTAAACATAATGGTTAATTATACTCCCTATTATTTTTTTATACACCATTAAAATCAAGTTAAATAAAAGTTACTGGACATGTTTCAAATAGATGCGGGTTGTTTCTGCCCCCACCGAATTGTCATAGTAAACATTTGATAAATCCCACCTGTTGTTTACGGCAAAGAAACTTCGACCTCTAACAAGATAGATTACAGGACACTGTTCCAGAATTATCCTCTGATATTCATCCCAGTAAGGTTTTGCCTTTTCGTAATCTACAATACAGCCAGCTTCGTTGTAAAGCCAGTCAACCCTTGCTTCCCATTCTGTGGCAGGCTTTTCCTGAAGAGGATTCCACATATGAAGATTACCGCTGCTGACCCATACATTACTTCCCTGTGTAGGAAAAACAGACCCGCCATTAAGTCCTATAATAAGGCTCTGCCAGTCGTAAGTTGATGTAAGCTGCTCTACAAGACGCTGGAAGTCAGTTTGTCTTACATTGATTGTAATTCCTTCTTTTTTACATTCATCAGAAATAATCTGGGCTATATCACTAACTATATTTCCATTGGCAGCAATTGTAAGGTCAAACTCTACCTTTTTGTTATCTGAATCATAAAGAAATCCATCATCCTTTTTTGTCATTCCACACTGAGCAAGAAGCTTCTGAGCCTGCTGGTGACTGAATCTGTACTGTAAGATAATGTCTTCATTATAGAATTTATTGGCCGATGGGAAAAAGCTGTATTTTGGCTCAGCCAGGCCTCTGTAAGTCTGGGTGATGATTCTTTCTCTGTTAAGGAGGCAGCTCATTGCCTGACGGAATTCTTTTTTAGTAAACCAGCTGTAGTAAGGATGATTTTTGTTCTGAGGATTCTGATTAAATGTCCAGAAACTTGCTGTCTGACTTCCGGCACTGGAAAATACCGTATATCCGTCATCACCAAAGTTATTTGCCAGAGCTGTTACTTCTTCTGCCTGTTCCGGTAAAGTAGCATAAGATTCAAGTTTTCCCTGTTTAAAAAGCAGATATTCGGTATTTGGATCACTTACAATCTGGCACACCATTTTATCAGGATAAACGATAGACTTTTTCTCATCATCTTTTTCCCAGTAATCGGGATTCCTTTCGTATACAATTCTCTGCCCCGGTGTATATTCTGTTAAAAAATATTTTCCGCAGCTTGGAATATTCCGAGGATTTTCTGCAACAGTAAAGATTCTTTTAACCTCTCCGGCACCACCTTTGTCTTTTGCAGCCTTATAAAGAAAAGCTGGTCCAAAATCCATGTTTGTCGCAAGAAGAGGCTCTGCTACTATGCGGGGAAAATGAAACACAAAAGAAAGGTCATCAATTTTTTCAATTGTAATTTCCTTCTGGGAGCCGTCCGGCATCTCCATAAAACGGCTGTTGTACGAAGATGATCCCATTTCCTGGTCCCCCATAATTTCATCGTACCAGAATACAATGTCATCGCTGGTAATTTTTACCTTAGGCTTTTCATTTTTATAGTAACTCCAGAAAAGGTCATCGCGAAGTGTATATACAACATCCAGGGTTCCATTTTTTTCGTCAGTTTTAATTTCAAAGGAAGCAAGTCTTGGTGTCCACTGACGGGTAACCGTATTATAGTCCACAAGATAATCATTCATTTGCCTGAGAATTCCAGATGTAGCTCCGTCACGTTCTGCTATCAGAAAGTTAAAGCTTTTAGGATCTGCTGAAATTACATCATTCCAGACGCCGCCTGCTTTTCCTGTTTTCCATGGCTGGTTTTTAAAAGGCTTATTAACTGTTCTTGAAATAATACCGTCGGAACTGGCTGCCTTGTACGCTTCAATTTCTTCAAGTGTCATTTCCGGATATTTTCTGCAACCAGAAAAAATCACAGCTGTAACTGCAGCACCAATAAATAAATACTTTCCCACCAATTTTTTCATAATTTATTTTAACACGATTCGGCCATTAACCGCTATATTGAAAATATCTGCAAAAAACGACATAATTTGCAATATTTTTCTATAAAATACAAAGAGGTTTCAACAATTATGTACAAGCCAGAGCTTTTCAACACTCTTAAGGGCTACAACGGCAAACAGTTTGCAACAGATTTTATTGCCGGTATCATCGTAGGTATCGTAGCACTTCCACTTTCAATCGCTTTTGCCATCGCATCAGGCTGCTCACCTGAAACAGGTCTCTACACTGCTATTATTGCAGGTTTCTGTATCGCAGCCTTTGGTGGCACAAGATGTCAGATTGGTGGTCCTACAGGTGCTTTTACAGTAATCATATACGCAATCGTAAACAATCCTGAGCTTGGTGTTTCAGGTCTCGCCATTGCCACTGTTCTTGCAGGTATCATGCTTATTCTTCTTGGTGCATTTAAAATGGGTGGTCTTGTTAAATTTATTCCATACACAATCGTTGTAGGATTTACTGCAGGTATTGCTGTAACAATCGCCACAGGTCAGATCGGAGACTTCTTCGGAATGCACCCGGACTTTACTAACAAGATTTCTGTTCTTGGCACAGAATATACAAAAATGCCTGGAACTTTTGTTGGAAAAATCGGTGTTTACCTCCAGTCTCTTGATACAATCGGCATCTACTCAACAGTTATGTCATTAGTATGTCTCGTAGTGATTTTCCTCTGGCCAAAAGTAACAAGGAAAATTCCAGGTTCCCTTGTTGTAATCATCCTGGCAACAATTGCAAGCCTTCTCCTTAAAAAGTTCGCAGGTCTTGAACTTGATACAATCGGAAAATTTGCAACCGGTGAAGCTCATTATTCTATTCCTGACAGTCTTCCTGCCCCAAAATTTACAGAACTTCTGGGAGGTTTTAACCTTACTACAATCAGAACAGTATTCCCGACAGCAGTTTCAATCGCAGTACTTGCTGCCATCGAATCACTTCTTTCTGCAGTAGTAGCAGACGGTATGATCGGTACAAAGCACGATTCTAACAACGAACTTATCGGACAGGGGATCGCAAACCTTTTATCACCTCTTTTCGGTGGACTTCCTGCAACTGGTGCAATTGCCCGTACAGCAACAAACATCAACAACGGTGGCCGCACACCTGTAGCAGGTATCATTCATGCCGTGGTTCTTCTTCTTATAATGATTTTCTTTGGCAAATATGTTGAATACGTTCCAATGCCAGCCCTTGCAGCAGTTCTCATGAGCGTTGCCTGGAACATGGCTGGAATTCCATCTATCCGCAAACTTCTTAAGGGACAAAAATCCGACATCACTGTTCTTGCAGCAACTTTCCTTATTACAGTATTCGTAGACCTCACTTATGCAATTGCAATCGGTCTTATTCTTGCTGCATTCTTCTTTATCAAAAAGATTATTGATCTTTCCGAAGTTCAGTCAGGAAACAAAACTATTGTAACAGGAATCAGCGGAGACGGTTCAACAGAAACTATTGACCTTCCAAAAGGTGTTATGGTTTATGAAGTAGAAGGTTCACTTTTCTTTGGTACAGTAAGAAAATTTGAATACGCTGTAGAACGTGCTGGCTCAGACTGTAAGGCAATTATCTTCCGCATGAGAAACTTGATTTACATCGATGCCGGTGGTCTTCAGGCTCTTGAACAGGCAAAATCAGCCTGTGACCGCAAGGGTATTACAATTATTCTTTCGGGAATTCACACCCAGCCATACATGCTTTGCGAAAAGACTGGAATGGCAGATAAAATCGGCCGCGAAAACATCTTCGACAACATCGACGCAGCCCTTGCCCGTGCACAGGAACTTTCGAAATAACTTCTAAAAAAAGTGTAAACTGCATAAAACGGGGAAACCGATATGAACGACATTGAAAACACATTTGAATACAAACTTGCAAAAGAACAAACTATAGTCTACATTCTCGAATCAGTTACAAAAGACTACATCTACAAGTCAAAAAAAATGACTCCGTTTTATGATCAGATTAAGGATATTATGGGACCGAGGGCGGACTTTTTTATCAACTGGTTAAAAGGCTTTGCAGCAGTTGCCGAATTTGATTTTGAAACAGCCTCCTCATCCTACACCATGGCTCTTCCATTAATACAGGATGCCCAGGAATACACAGTCCGCTTTATCCACCAGGCTTTTACACTTTTTATGTATCTTGAAAAAAAAGAAGAGGCCCTGAAATTCTGGCAGGCAGGAGCTGACAAAAAGCTTCTTGCCCCGCTGGATGAAACCTTCTTTGCAAACTTCAACCCCAAAGAACAGTTCTGGACCCAGTTTGTACCAGTAATGTTCGTTAACAAATCCGAAGCAGAAAACAAAGCTGTTGCAGATTACAAAAAGACATATTCAGACAAGATAATGGAAGCCCTGGAATCAGCTGACTGTAAAAAATTCAAGGCAGCAGTAAAAGACCTTAACCTCAACAGCATAAAAATTGCAGGTGTTTCTCCTCTCTATTACGCAATCCAATTTAAAGGAACCTTATGCAAAGGAAGTCAGGCCTATGCAGAAGATATGGTTATGTTCCGCACTGCCCAGCTTATCAACAGCATCGATCTATCTCAGGTTCCAGAATCCAAGAAAAACGAAACTCTTTTAACTATCCGCCGCAACATGCGTCAGACTTACCAGGAATCAGGCCTTGGTCAGATTATGTTCCAGGCTTATTACGGAAAAGACCAGGAGCTTCCTTCAAAAACAAAAGAAATGGACAAAATTATCGCCTTTATTGCTGACAGCCTTTCAGATGTTGACTCCTTTAAGATGAATGCCGGCAACGGTATGACAAACACAGCCCTTTATCTCGCTGCAGAAACTGACGACAGCGAATCCTGCCGGACTTTAATTACCAAAGGAGCCCTTACTGACAAAGCATTTGGATACGCAGATTATTCCAGCCGCATAAAGAACGGAACCATCCATCGTACCAGTGTTCCAAACACATTTATCTACAGGCTCATCAGCTTCGGTTCATGGAAGGCCTTAAAAATGTACCTTACAGAATTTTCTTCAAAGGCCTCAGATTCCATGACAAAAAAAACAGACAAGTGCAACATTACACCTCTTGTTTACCTTATAACTACAATGATTTACAACAACAGGAACGAGGAAGAATTCAATAAAAATAAAGCGATTGTTGATGAGCTTCTCCCTTTGTTCCAAAAAGCCGGTACAAAGCTGGATCAAAACACCGAATTCGGAACAGCCCGGCAGCTGCTTGGACTTTAATAATAAGCGATTTTATATTCAGAAGTCTTCCCCCGATTTAGAACTCAAGAGTTTTAAGTATTTCTCCTGTAATCGAACAAAGTTCCATCGTAGTCTTTCCGCTATTTTCAACAGTAATAAGACCACAGGTTTTTCCTTCGTCGCATTTTGGAAGACTGACAGAACCAGGATTAAACCAAATATAATCATCCTGCTGTTCAAGAACACAAACATGAGTATGTCCGCTCACAATAATAGAACCTGCTGGCACAAGTCTTACAATTTCTTCCTTCGAATATTTATGCCCGTGATGAATAAAAACCTTTTTAACCGAGTTTCCCTGTTTTACAGGCAAAGTCTGATTTTCTGCCATAAGAGGAAAATTCAAAACCATCTGGTCAACTTCCCCGTCACAGTTTCCCCTCACCCCAATAATCTGCTCTTTTACAGATTCCAGTAAATCCATTGTTTGTTTAGGGTCATAACCTTCAGGAACGCCGTTTCTCGGCCCGTGATACAAAAAATCACCACAGCACAAAATTACATCAAATTCATTCTTAAAAGAATCAAGGACTGTCTTTAAGTTTTCTGCAACTCCGTGAATATCACTGATTACAAGATATTTCATTTTTTTTACCTCAAAATAAAAAAAGCCGGACATTTGCCCGGCCTTCCTCATTTATTTTTTCAAAAGCTTGTATTCATTATAAGCCAGAATAAACGGACCTACACCTTTTGCATCGTCCTGAACGATTGGTTCACTCATATAATATTCCAGTGTACCATCGCGGCGAGGATCCTTTTCAGGGCCAAGTCCAGCCACGAGACAAATGCCACCGAGACTCAGGCGGCCAGAATCTGTGTTAAGGTATTTGTCGCAGATACCATTAAAGGCTTTTACACCTGCATCCTGGAATTTTTTATCCTCAAGAATTCCTGTGCGGAAACCTTTAAGAAGTGAATATGCATAAATTGCAGAGCCCGATGTCTCAAGGTAGTTTGACTTACCGTTTTTATCAACAACTCCTGGCATATCTGGAACCTGCCACCACATTCCGCTCTCATCCTGGAATTTTAACATGCTTTCACAAAGTTCAATAAAGATGTTTTTAAGTTTTTTCCAGTTTTCGCATTCACGGTCTGGAGCTTTATTTAAAGTGTCAAGAAGAGCCATGCTGTACCAGCCAAGAGAACGGAGCCAGTAATTTTTGCTTAAACCAGTTTCTTTATTTGCCCAGAAAATTGATTTTGAGCTGTCATATCCGTGATAGTAAAGACCAGTTTCTTTATTGCACATAATGTCGTAAACATTGAAGAACTGCCTGTAAATATCATCAACATTTTTGCAGCTGTTGAAAGTAGTTTCATATTCCATGTAGAACGGCTGAGCCATATAAAGACCATCAAGCCA